>CAYMDR010000006.1:0-4416 GCA_964389195.1 uncultured Candidatus Peribacteria bacterium
AAATCAATTTAAACGTTTTGAAGGAACACTACAGCCCTTTGGGCTCAATAGCGACGCCGAAACTGCCATCAGTGCCGCCACTAATGTTGTCCATAAGTTTTACTTAGAAAACGGCAAAGACACACAAAAAACCAAAGATTATGCTGTCATTATTGGCAACAACCTCGAATCACTTTTTTTAAGTTTACAAAAAATTGCCAGCGACAATACTGATATTTTTCCACAACCTTTAGTTTGTGCCCAAGAGTTCAGCAGTTTTATAGGACTGAATTTTATTACAGCTCAAGGTTTTGATGAAGCAGGACTCCAAAAGGTCTGCAACCTTACATCCGAAAACATGCGGGCTCTCTTAGAGAAATTCCGTTTAGGTGTAACCAAAAACCAACTCGCCCAACTTCAGGGAAGCATAGAAGGTACACCAAATATACCAACGGCGGTTGCCGCCGCCCCCAAAGGTGCTGAAACTCCATCTTCAAATGCCAATACACCAGCCGCAAACCCCACAGCTACACCTACTACCGCACCTCCCACAAACGCCACTGCCACACTCGCAGAAGGCATGGAAAGAATAGCCAAAGTAGTTACCGGCAGCAAAGGTGTCGATGATTTTATCAACAGCGCCCTGGCGTGGTTAAATAAGAAATTCCCCAGTGGTTATTCCTATGTAGTGGATTTTTTAGCATCTCTTGGCTTGAAAGATAATATAAAAATTAAAATCCAGGCTATTCCAGAATTCGATGGCCTAGCACCAAAAGAAATAGAGCGTGCTAAAAGTTTTAGAGAAGCCGCCAAAACCTTTGGTCTTAAAGAAGACAAAATAGCCTCACTCTTCAAACAAAAAAATAGCAGTGGCCTTCAAGATATCTTTGAAGCTTTTGACGAAATGAAAAAAGAAAAAAGGAATTCCGCCCTTACTTGGGAAGATTATCTAAAAGCAATGGTGGATAAAGCCGAAACTGAAAGCATAAATAACAACCCAAAAACTTCTACCGACGACTTAGTGGAAATGCTAACTTCACCAAGCAAAGATGCTGCAGCAACTCCCGCTGCTACACCAACCAGCCCATCATCAGGCTCTCCACAAGAACCAGCTCAATCAAATATATCATGATAGAAACACCTAGACCTCCTTCCGAAAGAATTCATGAATATTTAGAAAATCACCCGGAATTAACAAAGGTTAATGCTCCTAAAGATCGAATCAAGATACCAAATCTTCAGGCCTTTAAAGAAAAACTCGTTTCAACGGTAAAAGGCTCTATAGATAAATACCTCCAAACAGCTCAATCAACCGACACAAACGAAAGAATAATGCTTAAAGAAGTTGTCCTTGACGAATCCATACCTCTCCATCTGCAGGTTTTAAAAACATTTCGATATACTTCAGAAGGAGAATTTATAAGTGATCGATTGGAATTTTTTATTAAAAAACCTGGAGAGGATAAAAGCATAGGCGAATTTGTATTAAGAGATTATGGTGATGAATTTAGATTGAGTCATAGAAAAGTAAATCCACAGTATCAAGGAAACGGAATCGCTAATACAGCTATGAAAGCAATTGAAGAATTTATTAAAGCATATGTTAAAAAAGTACCTAACCGAGAACCAGTCATTGAAGCAAATGCAGCTCAATTAGACGTATTAAGCTGGTTTTCCAGTAATGGATTTGAAACAAATCTTGACCCATTTGCTCTTCACCCGGGAGAAAACGAATTTAAGGTTCATGATCTTAATACTGTTTTAACCTCACTTGAAACAGGAGATGGGGAATATGAAGTTGGACCTTATTTATATGTTTTTCCTACAGCATTTAAAGGACCCCACATTATAGAAGAAGGAATAGGTGCCGAAGGAGTAAATATTGATGAATCTGCACTAGTTCATTTTAGAAAGAGATTAGATATTGGTGACCACGATATAGATGAGATAACAAGAGACGTTCGGTCCGAGTTAAATATTTAAACATCCATCAATTATCGTATAAATCCCTTCACTAACTCCACCTCCTTCATCGATCCCAAAAAAATGGATGTGGTTTGATGTAACTGCGTAATTTCCAAATCCAAAATACGACCAGACTGTTTAGTTTGGCGATTATAGAAAGTAGCAGATCCCCCAGCCTGCTCAACTAAAAAAGCCATGGGTGCGCACTCATACAAAAGACGTAATTTACCCATTGGTTTTTCTTGATAGCCAGGATAGGTAAAAACGCCGCCGCCCTTTTTTAAGATCTGATTCACATCCGGGACCATGCCGCCGGAATAGCGCAAGGTATAGCCGGATTTCACCCAATGCTCCATTAATTTTAAATACCATTCTTCACTGCTGGTCGCTCGCAAATTGCCAGGCGCAAACATTTTCATTTCCGGCGCGAGCTGCAATTTTTCACTCGTGAGTACAAATTCATTGGCTCCAGCATCAAACGTAAACTCATCAACACCCTGCCCCACACTCACCATAAAAGTCAGCCGCGGGCCATATACCACAATCACACTCGCCACCTGTTCACTCCCCTTTTTACCCATAAAACCTTTGCCTGCATAAATGCCTATAATCGAGCCCACAGACAAGTTCACGTCTGCAAGGGAAGAGCCATCCAAAGGATCAAAGGCCACGCTATAGGCATCACCTGTTCCATCAATCGCCTCGTCTAACTCTTCAGAAGCAAGCAAAGCGACCGCCGGATTAACCTTTAGCGTATCCACAAATAAATCATTCGCAAGCACATCCATTTTAATCTGCTTTTCACCATGAATATTTTCGGTGCCCGCATAACCTTTTATCTCCGTACGCATGGCTGAAGCAAGTCGTACCGCAATGCCACTGATATCAAATAAAATGGTGGAGAGATCTTTATTCACGCCCCGCTGCATCAAATAAGTTTTGAAATTCATAAGTAAGATCAGGCTAAATACTACAAATATCCAAGCGGAAAATAGCATAAAAAAGATAATTGCTCAAATGGAGACAGTGACCCGGATTTTCGGGATCATACGCCTTTTTACCTAAGTTTATGGTAAAGTGGTTTTGGATTACCGGGCTATAAGATTTTATACTAATAATCTTTTTATGGGTGATGGAACTTTTTTTTATCTTCAACTGAAATTTCCTAAAAAGAGGTTTGATCAGTGGTTTAGGGAAAAAACCCCTAAAGATCTTATAAAAGAACAAGAATCATTTGAAGATTGTGGTGATGAAAATTATTCTGATGAGAAAGAGGTTTTATCTGATATCAATGATTTATTAGGCTGGAATAACAAAAGGTATACGAACATAAATCTTTTTGAGGAGTTGCAAAAATTAACGCAAAAACAAAAACTCTATTTTTCTTTCCAAAAAAAATCTTCTCAACTTTCCGCTGAAGGGTATTTGAATGACAAAATGTTGGAAAAGTATTTTGAACCCTTGGCCAATCTTTGTGCTGGAGCCAGTTTCTTTGATGGCAAAGGATCAATTGTTTTTATTGCTGATAAAGGAGTGCGCTATAGAGCATTAGGGGTAGGAATTGAAGTGAAACCTGAACAATATAAGCTCATTCCAGCTGATGTGATTCTTTATCCTACCCCCCCTCAAGGGGCTATTGAATACACTGATCATCCGCTGATTAGAAAAATTTATGAGCATTATGCAAAAATTTTTCCAAAAGAAAAAACTTCCAATTTCCAATCGCAAGATGCAGGAAAATATACTTTTATCGATAAAAATTTAAAGTTTTTGTTTAAAGAGCGTTGGCAAGGAGCTAATATTTTTAGTGAAGGACTTGCCCCTGTTTATAATGAAATAAAAGGGCAGTGGCAATATATTGATCAGACCGGAAAAACTCTGATTGAACTATCCGATCAAAATCCTTTATTTCCCCCTCGGCCTTTTTATGAAGACATGGCAAGGGTAACAAAAAATATCGGCACTAAGGAAAAACTAAATTATAAACATGGTTATATGAACACCAAAGGCCAGACTGTTATAGATTATACCTACGATTATGCTGAAGACTTCCATGAGGGGCTAGCAAAAATACGTTTTAGGAATTCTAAATTTCTTTTGGATAGAACAGCTTTTATCGATAAAAAAGGCCAAGAGGTCATTCCGCCTTTATACAAAGATGCAGCCTATTTTGCTGAAGGAGTCTGTTTTGTGTCTCAAGAAGTGGATGGTAAGCAAATGTGGGGAGTTATCGATAAAAAAGGGAAACTTATAATTCCCGCTATCTTTCAATATTCTTCAACTTTTGCAGAAGGATTAGCGCCTGTTTATCAAAATAATAAATGCGGTTACATAAATACCAAAGGTGAGTATGTTTTAAAGCCTCTATATGATTGGGGTACCATTTTTTCCGCGGGACTCGCTTTTGTTTATAAAGATAAATCCTATTTTCTTATGAATAAAGACGGTAAATTCATTAAAAAACTTACCCAC
>CAYMDR010000006.1:4426-19418 GCA_964389195.1 uncultured Candidatus Peribacteria bacterium
AGCAAATCCATCCGTTAAAATATGGCGTTGCTGCGGTGATGAATAAGGATCTATACGGACTTCTTGATAATACTGGCAAACTTATCATCAAGCCACAATTTGCGAAGATGCTGATTTCTGAAGATAAAGGGTTTATTATGGTGCAATTGCCGTATAGCACTTAACACTTATGACTGAAATCCAGAAAGGGTACTAGAACCCGATTGGTTAGCCAAATGCTTTTTTAAGCCAAAATCCCCACGAAGTTCCAGTTCTCCTCAACCGGTTAAATTAACTAAAAATCTGGACGAGTGGTTTAAGAATGGTAATATTCAAACACATTAAACCTTATAAAGGTAGTAAACTCTCACTTACCCTCATGAAAAAACACCTTAAATACGGAGCACTCTTCACCTTTTTCATTGTAGCTTACACGCTAACGATAAATACATCCTCAGCTACAAAAACCTTCAGTGATGTACCAGTAACACATCCGAACTACGAAGCAATTATGTATTTAGAAGCTCGGGGAATTATAAATGGTCATCCCGATGGTACATTTCGACCCCAAGATATTGTAAATCGTGCTGAGGCTTTAAAGATTATTTTAGGAGGAATCGGTATCGGTATCGACATTGATAATGATGGTACAAATAGCATTTTCCCTGATGTCAAAAAAAGTGACTGGTTTGCGCCGTACGTAACAACAGCCACTCGACTAAAAATCATTAACGGTTACCCCGATGGTACCTTTAAACCAGGACAAACCTTAAATCTTGCTGAAAACCTAAAAATTTTAGTACTGGGCGTAGACATAGATGTTAATAAAATTTTTGTTACAGAAAGCCCTTATGCCGACGTAAGTCCTCATGATTGGTTTGGACGCTATTTTGTTTTTGCTAAAGCAACAAACTTAATCGATGCAGATAACCAAAATAAAGCATATCCAGGCCAAGGAATGACCCGTGGAAGTTTAGCTGAAGCTATGTATAGGCTGTTATCCCAAAATAACCTAGGAAGCAGTAACGATGGCTATGTTGATAATCTTGTCTACGATGTAAACAAAAACTTTTATTTTAATGACGATAACGACATAAATACGGATTTTTGGTACGATTTGAGTCAAAAAGATAGCGGAGATACCGGAAGCAATACACCACCACCATCTCCACCTCCAAGTAACCCACCTCAACCACCGCCACCTCCAGGTAATCCACCACAACCACCTCCGCCTACTGATACTGGAGCGGGTATTGCAGCCAGTTATCCTGGTGACGTTAATATTGACCAAGATCCAAACGTGATTTTTACCGAGATGGGTGAAGAAAGTTCCACGACTGAACTATTTTCACATTGGAGTAATAATTCAGGAACAAGTACAATCGCTTTAGACTCTTCCACCTACCCCAGTAATAGTCCAGGACACCAATCGATTAAATTATCAACGACAGGAGGCATTGATCCCATTGCCATTTTATACAAATCTTTCCCTTCAGGTTACGACGATACCATCTATGCACGTTGGTATGTGAAATATAATACCAACGGCACTTTCCATCATTCCGGAATAAGACTTGGAGGAACTAATCCACCAAGTTCAAAAAACCCTAATTCACCTGCAGGGACAAAACCAGATGGAACCGATTTTTTCTACATGGGTGCTGAAGTAACGCAAGAAAAAGTAGCAACCTCAACGTTTGATTTTTACAATTACTGGCCCGGCATGAAAACCACCAGTTTTTTCCCAGGTAAATACTATGGCAACAGTTTTATTAACGACTCCAATGTCACCATTAATTTAAATGAATGGACCTGTATTGAGGTGCGTTTAAAGCTCAATAATCCGCTAAGCAGCACCAACGGCGAAATATCTATGTGGATTAATGGCCAACAGGTTTCGGATGTTAAAGCTGGAACCATCGGCACATGGCAAGAGGACAATTTCTTCCCCGGTAGCGGAACAGCTTTTGATGGATTCCAATGGCGAACCGATCCTAACCTTATGATTAATTATTTTTCGCTTTCCCACTTTGTTGATCAAGATCCTCAGGGACATGTAAACAGCATCTACTTCGACCACGTAGTAGTAGCGAAGAGCTATATTGGGCCAATACAATAAAAAATCTGAAATCCTAATTCTTCTACAGCTCCGCTTTGCCCGTGCTGTAAAAAGCTTCCTTCATCATGAACATAATGTGGTCGGTCATTTCCTGCATGGCGGCGTTTAAAATTTCAGGCGGTAAGGCATCTACTTTGTGTTCAACATATTTTAAAACTTTTCTAAAAGGCTGACCTTTTTCTTTACCAATAGCCTCCATTTCGGCCTTTAAATCAGCGGGGAAATGTTTAAAGAAAAGATCGGATACTGAAGTTGCGTAATTAAATTTAGCGGCACCCGCTGCCACCGCTTTATTAAATTCCGAAGGTGGCAAACCGCTGCCTCCATGTAAAACAACCGCAACATCGTAAGCTGCTACAGCATCAGTAATTTCTCGAATCCGATCATACCCAATTTTTGGCTCAACCACATAATTTCCATGGCCATTACCCACAAAAACCGCTAAAGCATCCGGACGAGTGGCCTCTACCAACTTCACGGCATCTTCAACTTTAGTATAATAATTTTCAACATTCTCCATATCTTTTAACGATTCTGCAAAACCGATTTCTCCTTCTTCCACTTCTACGGAAATACCAAGCGGATGCATCGCCATAACAATGCCAGCGGAACCTTTAATATTTTCCTCCATCGGAAGTCTGGAAAGGTCCACTTCACAAGAAGAAAAACCGGCCTTCGCGGCGCGATCAATAAGCGTTAAATCTTTTTGCACATGGTCTTGATGCACCACAACCGGCACCGTATAGCCGTACTTTTTAATCATTTCTTCAATGCCAGCATGAATAAGGTCACTCATTCTTTCCGGTTGCATGTTGCAATAACCTGTTTCACTCTCTGCGCATTCCATAATGACTGGTGAATGCGCTTGCCAAGCGGCTTCTAATGTTGCTTTGATAATATAAGGTGAGCGTTGATTCACCGCTACTACCCCAAATTTATGCTTTCTAGCAACACTCAAAACCGTATGTAAATTGGAAAGCGTATATCCACCACTTAAGACCCGCAGATAAGGGTTATTTTCCTTTGTAAATAGAGCAAGAGGCGGGATCTGAGACATGAAATAAAAATTAAAAATAGATGCGGAATCAGAGTATCGAAAAGTGCAAAAGAGGGCAAGAATGAAAATTGCTCTTTCTTCTGATTCCAGAATTGCTAAAATACAGCTAATACGGTATAATAATAGGAAATAAAAACCAAAATAACACCTAAAAAATGCCCACTCCCTCTGAAAATAAACCTGGAAGCAGACCTAAAAGATCCAAAAAAATAATCGCTGCCATAGCGCTCCCTCTAGCATTAGGAGCCATTATTCTTGCTGCAACCTTTGCAGCCTCTCCAGTAAGTTGGGTAACCACCAGCTCCACCAACTGCCTTACCCAGGGCGCAGGAAACACGATGGTAGAAGTAAACAGTTATATCTATATCCTTTCGGGAGGAACCACCAATTTTAGGCGTTATAACCCAGCAACAGGAACTTGTGATTCAAGTAGTTTAGCCGCTTTCCCAGCAACCGTTGCCATCGGAGCATCCATGGAAAAAATCGATAATAATACCATCATGGCCATCACAGGAGGAAGTAACTCTACCGCCTATTTTTATAATATCCCCAATGATCTCTGGATAAATTTTACCAGAGGAAAAGCTGATGACACAGCCACAACGGCACAAATTGGCGGATCAAGTTTACCAAGCGTTACCCAGGGAGTTGGTAACAGTATCGTCCAGGCAAACAGCGATTTTTATATTTTAGATGGTAATAGTACCAACTTTAGAAAATATAGCGTCAGTGGAAATAGTTATAGTTCACTAGCAGCTTTACCAGCCTCAGCAGGAAGTGGAGCGGCCTTAGCATATCCAGGAACTGGTGATTTCATTTACGCTTTCCGAGGAGCAGGAACAGCAACTTTCTACAAATACTGTATGACCGGTTCAGGCTGTACTATCAATACCTGGACAACGCTAACATCTGCACCTGGAAACGTGAACGCCGGCGGAGCCTTAAGTTTTGTAGGGACAACCGATCTTTATGCTTTTGGCGGAGGCGGAAGTAAATATTTTTGGAAATATAATACCGGCACAGCAACCTGGACAGATTTAACTTCCAGTAATCCCATTCCCGATTTAGTGCAAGGAGGCGGTGCTCTTACCACTATCGGTACAAATCTTTACGCTCTGCAAGGCAACAACACCAAAGCTTTTTGGAAATATAATACCAGCACAACAACCTGGAGCACCCTTGCCAATACTCCCGATCGCGTTGCCGCCGGAGGATCATTAACAAGCGATGGAACAAACATGTATGCCACCAGAGGTAAAAACACTAAAGAGTTTTGGAAATACACTACCGCAAGCAATACCTGGTCAATCTTAAAAGATACACCTTTAGGATTTGGAACCAGCTCACAACCAACTCACCTCACAACCACAAAGGGGGGCATCGCTTATATCGCCAGTGGACCATCGGGAGCAGCAGAAATTTATGCAGTATCAGGAAATGGCGTAACCGCCAGTGCCGGACTTCTTTTCCGTTACAAAATAGCAACCAATACCTGGCCAACCTACGAAGCAATACCCACATCTCCTGCCAGTTTTAGTTATGGGGCATCTTTAGTTTACCCTTCCGGTAGTGGAGATTTTGTCTATGCACTCCGTGGCATTACCACCAAAACTTTCTGGAAATACATGTTATCTCAAAACATCTGGGTTCCTTGGAACCGTGGAAAATTTGATAGTACCAACCCAGTTGCCGTTAGTACTAATGCCAACAGTCAAGGCGTTGGAAACCATGTGGTAGAAGCCGGAGGAAAACTTTATAGCATCACAACGGTCAACGCTACCATGCAAGCTTTTGATACCGTTAATAATGTCTGGAAAGATGTTACGGCAGCCCCAGCCAGTATCGCCGGAAGTTCAACCGATGCCGCCTTAGTAAAATATGATGACAGTACTCTCTATGTATTGGGAGGCGGTTCATCATTTTGGAAATACGATATTCCAAACGAAACTTGGTTTGACTTTACCATGGGAAAAACTACCGCTGGAAAACCTATTTCCCAGTTAGGATACGATGATGCTCAAACATCAACAGCATCAAATCTCGATCAGGGCATTGGTAATTCCATCGTTGAAATAAGCGGAAAAATGTACATATTACCAGGGGGATCCACTACAAATTTTTTACGGTACGATCCAAGTACCAATAGTTGGCTACAACTAGCAGCGTTTCCAGCAGCCAATGGACAAGGATCAGCCATGGTCACAACCGATAGCAATACTATCTATGCCTTTAACGGTAACTCCTCCACAGCATTTTATAAATACGATCTTCCCAGCAATACTTGGACAACCATGGCAGTGGCTCCCGGAGCAGTAAATGCCGGAGCAGCCTTAGCTTACCCAGGTAGCGGCAATTTTATTTACGCTTTTCGAGGCCGTAACAATTCTGGCGCTGTCGCCACTAATGAGTTTTATCGTTACAGCATTTCCGGTAATAGCTGGACAGATTTAACCTCAACCAGTCCCCCACCTTCAACCGTCCAAGCAGGAGGAGCTTTAGTAGCTTTTAATAGTACCGATCTTTATGCCTTTGGTGGAAATGGAACGACCAATTTTTGGAAATTTACTATTACCAATAGTCCAAGTAGCGGAGATGGAACCTGGACAGATTTAACTTCTAGTAATCCTGCTCCCGCTACAGTACAAAGTGGTGGATCCCTAACTACCGACGGAACATACATCTATGCAACCCGCGGAGCCAACACCACAACTTTTTGGAAATACGATCCTGCAGCAGCGTCCGGTTCACGCTGGTCAACACTCAACGCTGCACCAGTAGCAATCGGTAGCAGTGCTTCATCCACAACATCACAAGGAGGTATCGCTTATTCAGCAACACTTGGCGACCTTTACGCCGTTCCCGGAAATGGTTTTGGTAGCTTTTTTCAAGGCGGACCAGCCGTACTTTTCCGCTACCAACTCCCAGCAAGTTCAGGCTCATCAGCCGATGACAATACTTGGCCAACGGTTGATCCAACGGCCGACCCTCCAGCGGCATTCAATCATGGCGTATCACTTACCTACCCTGGGAGCGGTAATCTCATCTATGCTTTCCGTGGAAACACCACAGCAGATTTCTGGGCATACGATGTTTCTACCAACGAATGGAAAGTACTCTACCGTTCCAAATTTGATGACGGAACCGCCCTTTCCCAGAACAATTCAAGCGTGACACAAGGCGTTGGTAATACCTTAACGGAAGTAAGTGGATCATTTTATATATTAGCTGGAGGAAGTGCCACTAACTTCCAAAAATTTACCCCTTCAACCAATACCTGGACAGATCTTGCCGATGCACCTGCTACCATCGGCAGCGGCGCATCAATTATAAAAAAAGATGCCAACACTCTGTACGTTTTAAGAGGAGGTAACAATACGGACTTCTGGAAATACGATATTACAACCGATACCTGGTTTGCCTTTCCTTTAGGGAAAAAAGATGATGAAACACCTTTTAGCCAAGACGGAACAGCGCAAGGCGCGGGCAATCGTATCGTCAAAGTAAACAATGCCGTAAGCGGCGATCCTGAATTTTATATCACAGCCGGCGGAACGACTAAAACTTTTGAAAAATATAATCCAACAACCAATACTTGGACCACGCTTGCTCAAGCACCTGTAAATATAAATTATGGCGGTTCATTGGTAGCGGTAGGAACAACTATCTATGCTTTCGTTGGTGGAAATTCAACCGCTTTTTACAGTTATGACACCTTAACCGATACCTGGAGCAGTGCACTCGCCGTAACCCCAGGTGCCATTGGCGGAGGTGGATCACTCGCCTATCCGGGAAGTGGCGACTACATTTATGCCCTCCGTGGCAATGCACAAAGCAGTTTCTGGCGCTATTCTATTTCTGGCAATAGCTGGAGCGCCAACGCCTTCCTGGCTAATACACCAGCAGTTGTGAATGCTGGAGGAGCCCTCGCCTTTGTCGGAACAGATCTTTACGCTTTTGGTGGATACGTTAGCTCCGCAGCTACGGGTAATTTCTGGAAATACGATACAACACAAGATCCCACAACGGGAACCTGGACAACCCTTACTAGCTCAGAAATCTTACCGGAAACCGTGGCTTCGGGTGGTACGTTAACCTCAGATGGAACCTATCTTTATGCTACCCCCGGACAAAACTCCACCGCTTTTTGGAAATACGATCCAGGAGCAACAACAGGAAGTCGATGGACAAAGTTAGATAGCGTTCCTTCCAATATGGGAGAATCAACCATCACAACATCAGCCTGCAAAGGTGGAACCGTTTATTGTTCCAACTGTGGAAGCGGCGAAATTTGGGCTGTAACCGGTAACGGAAGAAATGCCTTCAGTGCAAGTTCATCACTGCCACTTACCGGTGGACTGGTATTCCGTTATAAGATCGGTACCGGAACTTGGGCGGCAAGTAATAAAACTATCGCGGCACCTGATACTGTAAACTACGGTGGAGCCCTCACCTACCCTGGTACTGGTGATTTACTCTATGCTTTGCGCGGAGGAGCCACAAACGACTTCTGGACCTACGATACCGCGAGTAATGAATGGAACGGATTTACCAAAGCAAAACTCGATACCGGCAAATCAATTTCTCAACAAGGTACAGCTCAAGGCGTTGGTAATGCCATCACTCAAGTTGGTGGCCTCTTTTATATCCTTGCCGGAAATTCCGTTACCTTCCAAAGTTACGATCCCGTAAACAACATTTGGAAAACCCTCACGAACGCACCAGCAGCAGCCGGGAGCGGTGCGGCTTTAGTATCAACCGACAGTAATACTATTTATGCCTTCCGTGGAGCTGCTACCAATACTTTTTGGAAATATACTATTTCAAGTGGCATTTGGACGGCGATGGCCACAGCCCCAACCACCGTAGAAGAAGGTGGATCCTTAGCTTACCCAGGAAGTGGCAACCTTGTTTACGCTTTCGGCGGAAACAGCACCACTGGCTTCTGGGTCTACAGCATCTCTGGTAACACCTGGGACTCTTCCACGCCAACCGCTGCACCAGCAACCGTAGGTGGAGGCGGAGCCTTAATAGGTCTCAGCGGCAATATTTTTGCTTTCAGAGGAAACACCAGCAGCACTTTCTGGAAATACACTATTACCAACGCAACAACTGGAGCCGGTTCATGGGTCACAACCGATCCTACCGATCCTACCTGGACCTCATCAGGATCAGTCACATCGGGAGGAGCGCTCGCAACCGATGGAACCAATATTTATGCGGCCAAAGGTGATGGTGATCCTGATATAAGGAAATACACCGTAGCCAGCAACTCCTGGTCCAGCATCAATAACTTCCCAACAAACATCGGTACTAACTCCACCGCCACAGCTGCCAAAGGTGGTCTCGCTTATGTAACCACCGGTCCATCCGGCGGCGGTGAGCTTTATGGTGTTTCTGGAAACGGCATAACAAGCGCAACTGGTATCGGTTTAATCTATCGTTACCCAGTAACCGGTACAAATGCCAACACCTGGCCAACCTTAACAGGACCAGGCACATCAACCCCAGCTGATGCACCCGCCACGGTAAGTTATGGCGGCGCATTAACAAGTTTAATCAACGGTTCAAATTATGAAATCTACGCCCTCCGCGGCGGTGCAACCGTCACCTTTTGGCGCTTTGTCATTAGTGATACCGCAACAGGCGCGGGTGCTTGGAACGCTGTAGATCCAACCGACTTAAGTGTAACCGTCGGATCAGGAGGCTCCTTAACCAACGATGGCTCTGGCAATATTTACGCCACTAGAGGATCCGCCACTAATGAGGTCTATCGTTATAGTGTAAGTGGAAATACCTGGAGCGCTCTTGCTCCATCTGGCGGATCGCTAACACTACCAACACCAATTACCAGCGTACCTTTAACCACAGGAAGCGCTTCAACCAATGAAGCCCGTGGAGCTATAGCCTATTCAAGTACCCTAAATGCACTCTACCTAGTAACAGGAAACGGCGTAACCGGTACAACAACAAGTTCAGTACCCGGAAAAGGACTTTTATTCCGATACCCTTTTACCGGAATTAATGCTGAGACATGGCCGTTAAGTTATACACCACCAGCTCAACCAACCAGCACAAAAACTGTTTTAGCCGGCGGGTCACTGGTAAGCACCGACTCTGATAGTATTTTTGCTTTTAGAGGAAACAATACCAATGAATTTTGGCGGTATGACATTTCCGCCAATAGTTGGAATCTTGCACTTACCGCTCCACCAACCGGGACAGGGGGAACAAACACCGTTGGTCCAGGAGGATCACTCACCACCGACGGTGCTGGAAATATCTATGCCACACGCGGAAGTCCTTCCACTACTCAAACCAAAGATTTCTGGAAATATACGATCAGTGATGCTTCTACTGGAGCTGGAACATGGAGCAGCTTAACCTCAGCACCGGTAGCCGTAGGAACAACCGCCACAACAAATCGGGGAGGCGTTATTTATTACAATGGCAACGTCTGGATGGTTCCAGGTTATGGTCAAAATACCTTTACAGAAAGTACCGGTTTGGAAGCAGGACTTCTTTACCGCTACGATGTTGCCAGCAACACCTGGCCAAACTTTAGTGAAGTTGCCGACGTAAGTGAGGGCGTTACAAACGGAGCTTTCTACGGAGGTTCAGATTTAGCTGCTACTACAGATGGTCTAACTCTGTTTGCACTCCAAGGTAATGCAACAACTCCACGCCTATGGCAATACACTATCAGTAACGATACCTGGACACAAAAAACCGTACCGACAGCAGCTATACAATCAGGAGGATCCATCGTCGCTGCCGATGCCGATAATCTTTATGCTTTAAGAGGAGGCAGCACAACCGATGTTTACAAATACGCCATCTCCAGTAACACCTGGAGTGCCGCTCCAACCTTCCCGGTAAACGTAGGTGTAAGTCCAGCTTCAGCAACGGATGATCGGGGCGAACTTATTTTCTCTAGCAGTACCAACAGACTCTTTGCAACTCCTGGTAGCGATACCGTAACCCCTTTTAGCATTTACTCTTTGGCGGCAAGCCCACGAACTTATATTAGTGCTGTCACCGATCCCGGCAACGGTCCTACTTTTGCACCACGCGCCGGTGAAAATTTAGATGTCGTAGTTCAAGCTGTGGATGAAAATGGGAATGCCTATACCGTAGCAACCGATACCGCTGTGACACTAGCACTCGTAAGTGGTAACGGAACCGTAGGAGGAACCATCACTGGGACCATTGCAGCAGGACTTAGCCAAGTAACTATTTCTAATGTCACCTACTCCGCCGCCGAAAGTGGCGTAGTTATTAAAGCTAACGACACAACAGCCTCAAACCCATCACATGTAACCTTAGCGGCAGAAGACAGCAGCTCTTTCACTGTGGCCATTGGGCCAGTATCAGCATCCAATTCAACTTTCACAACAGATATATCAACCATTGTGGCAAACGGAACCAACACCGCAACCATGACCGTTACTTTAAAAGATAATGCCAGCAATGTTATTGCCGGAAAAGTTGTTTCACTTAGCCAAGTAGCTGGCGCAGGTTCCGCAACCATTACAGCCGTAGCCTGTGTAGGCGGCGATACTCCAGGAACAACCAATGCCAGTGGCCAAGCCTGTTTTACCGCAACCGCCACAACTCCCGGAACCGTCACGCTCCGCGCTACCGATACTACCGACACTATTAATATAACCACCCAAGTAACGCTCACTTTTCAAACAACCGATGCAACCCAATCAACTTTCACGGCCAGTGCAGCCAGCTTAACCGCTAATGGCACGTCTACCGTACGCCTTACCGCTACTCTAAAAACTACCAGTTCCACCAATGTATCCGGCAAAACCGTAACCGTAGCCCAAACAAGTGGACCAGGTAGCGTAACCATTACCGCCGTAACCTGTGCCAGTGGTGGAAGCGCCGGAATCAGTAATTCTAGTGGGCAAGCCTGCTTTGATATTTCAAGTACACTTGCTCAAACGGGCATATTCCAGGCAACCGATACCTCAAGCTCTATCGTAGTAACACAAACCGCATCTGTAGTTTTTAATCCAGGTACAGCAAGTGCCGACTCACCATACTCAACCGTAAGTGGTACACCAAGTAATGTGGATGCCGATGGCTTAAGTACCAGTGCCATCACCGTTCTTTTACGTGATGCTAATAATAATGTCCTCACCGGAAAAGATATTAATCTTACCAAGACGAGCGGAGCTGGAACACCTACCATTACAGAAGTTAACTGTCCAGACCCTGAACCGGCTGGATCAGGAGTAAGCATTACCAATACCAATGGTAAAGCCTGCTTCACCATTAAATCTATTACTTCCGGTACTGTTACCCTTACCGCCACCGATGCCACCGACAGTATAACCTTAACTCAAACCCTCGATATAACTTTTGACGCTCTTCCTCCGGCAGATAACACCAATAGTACTTTTGATAGCAGCCCAAGTTCTGCCCTAGCGGATGGAAGTACCACCGTAACACTTACCGCAACTCTTCTTGATGCAAGCAGTAATCCCCTCGTGAGTAAAGTTGTAACTGCCGCCAAAACAAGTGGCACAGGAACTCCAACCATCACCGCTGTTAACTGCCAAATTGCCGATGCTGGCGTTATTACACCGGGTACAACCAATTTTGATGGGCAAGCCTGCTTCACCGCTGCCGTAGCGATTGCGGACACCTATGTTTTTGCCGCAACCGATACCACCGACTCCTTACCGGCCTTTAGCGATACAGCCAGTGTAAGTTTCACCGGGCCAACAGCCGCTGCATCTACAGTAACAGCAAGCGACACCACCATTATTGCCAACAGTATCAGTAGTAGTTTAGTAACGGTAACGCTTAAAGATGGTAGTAATAATGTTTTTACAGGAAGAACCACCACTCTTACCGATAGTGATGGTAATGCCACCATCACCGCCGTAAATTGCCAAGCTTCTGATGTTGGAAGTATCACTCCAGGAGTATCCAACAGTTTAGGAAAAGTATGTTTCTTAGTGAAATCCGATACCGTTACATCTCCTGCTACCTCAACTTTCACAGCCATCAACACCACCGATAATCCCGATGTCACCGTTACACAAAACGTTAACCTTGAATTTACTATCGGTTTAGTCGATACCAGCACCTCAAGTTTCAATGTTTCACCAAGTTCTTTAATAGCTAATGGCAGCTCTTTAGCAACCGCTACAGCCACTTTAAAAGATATGAGCAATAATCTTTTAGAAGGCTTAACCGTAAATTTTAGCCAAACCTCAGGACCTTCCGCTCTTACCCTCCAAAATACAGATACCGATACCACCGCCTCACCAGGTAATGCCGGCAAAGCAACCTTTCAAGTAAGCACTATTACCGCCGGAACCTATGTTTTAGATGCCAGTGTTAACACACCAATTTACGATACTACCACCTATACCGAAACCACAACGGCTCCAAACCTTTTCCAAGGAACAGCCTCTACTCTCATTGCCGGTTCACGTGGAGATAACGTCCAAGGTTCCACTACCTTACCTTTCAATTTCAGTCTTTACGGAACAAATGTAACAGCCGGTAGCCCAATTTATCTTTGCAGCAATGGTTACATCCGCTTAACTTCTGGAGCCACCTGTCCCGCAGCCGGAGCTCTTACTTCAGGTATCGCCGGATTCTATATGGATCTTATCACCAATGGCAGTGGCCAAACAGGAGAAGGTATTTATAAACAAGTAGCCGCCGATAATAATGCCGTCACCTTTTTATGGGTAGCCGAAGCAGCAAGTGATCAACAGCCGATAACTTTTGAAATTACCCTTTACCGCAATCATCAAATCGAATTCCATTACAACGAAACTTCCGGGAAAACACCGGTCGCTATTGGACTCTATAATGGCTCTTCCACTTTAGATAGTTCCGGTCTTTCCACTCCTCTCAGCACCGATCACGAAGCTACCCGTTTTGAATATAGCGTAACAACCACCGACGTAAGCTTAGGAACCATTACCATCACCTTTCAAGAAGGACTTTTCAGCCCTACTAACTCAACCTTCACGGCAAGCAGTAGTAGCGTAGCCGCAGATGGCACAACAACAAGCACACTCACCGTTACACTCAAAGATGCTAATAATAATCTCGTTACCAACACCCTGGTAGAAATTAATGATGACGGCTCTTTAGGTGATATAGATTATCTTCCTATCAATCGCAGAGTTACAACCAACGGCAGCGGAGTAGGAACTTTAACCATCAGCTCCACTGAACGTGGCATCTACACTTTTACCGCCACCGCAGACCCTTTAGGCCAAGCTACCGATCTTACCCAAACAGCAGAAGTTGAATTTACCTGTGTTATTGGGCAAAACCAACAATGTTTGGAGTTAAGCATTCAAACACCGGTAGGAGGACTAAGCCTCACAACCCCTGACAGCTTTGCCTTTAGCGGAGTTACATCTTCTGCCGACGACCAAGAAAGCTTTAGTAAAGATGATGATAACTACCAATTAAATAGCAATGATGTTGTTACCGTTCAAGATTTACGTGGAAGCTCCGGCTTTACGCTACAAGTAACGGCCAGCCCTTTTACAGCCGGCGGCCCCACTATTCCTCTCCAAAATCTTCACATCGTTACCACCGCAGCATCTACAGGTGGAACTCAAAATAACGGTGTTGAATATAGAAATAGCTACAGTGGACCTATGGGTATTATTGCTCCTTTAAACACTAGTGGCAGCTTAGTCGATAGCGCTACTTTCCTAACCGATGGCTCCCCCATGGGACTCGGCAATATTGGAACCCCTATTGAAATCATGCGAGGCGACCTTAACCCACCGGTAGGACGCATCGGCACGTTTAAACAAAACATTAACTACTATCTCAACATTCCAGGGCTTCAACCACCTGGCGATTACAGCGTAACGTTTACCTTTGATCTTATCGATAGTTAAAACTATCTACTGGCTAAAGCAGTATTACCGCTGACAAAAGTAACACTTACAGGACGGCGCATCATAGCAACCCTATCAGATACAACAATATTATTGAGGGATTGATACTCCGCTAATTGCATATTCTTAATCTCATACTGACTGAGCAATTGCTGATGATTGGCATCTAAACGCTTTAATTCATAACCTTTGGTGGCAACTTTATTAAAATGGATTAAATGCAAAATACTCATTAAAAGTGCCAAGGCAATAAACCCAACAATCACCGACGTAGATCCAAACTCAAAGTGAACCTTTTTACTTTTTACTTGCTGAAAAAGTTGCAAGGCACCAGCCACAGCATCCCCTTTACGATCTTGACCTCTTGTTAACACGCTACTTTTCGCTGATGGCACAAAGGGACGACGACGTTTAGAAGCGCCACTAAAGGCAGAGCGATAAGGACTTTGAGCAATATAGATGGACATTCAGTAATGGTAATTAACAAATATCTTCCCAGCACTTTCCCTAAATTTTTTCTGCAACCCGCAGTTTGGCACTCCTACTTCTAGGATTACGTTTTACCTCTGCATCGGTAGGAACCAACGGTTTCTTAGTAATAATTCTAAGCGTAGGTTCCAACATGGTAGACCGAGCCTGATTAGGTAAATTCACATATTCACGACAAGCATCTTTGAAAAACATTTTCACAATACGATCCTCAAGCGAGTGGTAAGAGATCACCGCAACTCTCCCATGCGGTTTAAGCAACCCCACGGCTTGAATAAGCGCCTCACGCAATACCTCCAATTCACGGTTTACCTCAATACGTAAAGCTTGAAAAACTCTAGTAGCAGGGTGAATATGGCTATCTCTTTTAATAATTTTCTCAATAAAATCCGCAAGTTGCGTAGGGGTTGTAAAATGCTTAGTCGTACGGCTCTGAACAATTTCCTGAGCAAT
>CAYMDR010000006.1:19428-19870 GCA_964389195.1 uncultured Candidatus Peribacteria bacterium
CTTCACCATACTCTCTAAAAATACGCATTAACTCTTTCTCCGAATACTGATTAACAACATGGGCAGCGGTTGTAGGCTGCTTAAGATCAAAACGCATATCCAAAGGACCTTCTCGTAAAAAAGAAAAACCCCGTTCAGCAATATCAACATGGGGGGAAGCCAAACCAAGATCAAACAAAATAGCATCAATACCTTTAACGCGAGCCTGCTTTAGCTGCTCCTGTAAAGTACTAAAATTAGCGTGAATAAAAACAACCTGATCTTTATATTTCTGTAAATTTTTCTGAGCAATAGCCAAATGACCAGCATCAAGCTCAAAAGCAAAAACGCGCGCATCTTTAGGTAAATTCTCTAAAAATAGCTGGGTATGGCCACCAAGTCCCAAAGTAGCATCAACAACATGCTTTTTCTTTCCAAGCTCCAAATGTTCAATAACCTCATG
>CAYMDR010000006.1:19880-25651 GCA_964389195.1 uncultured Candidatus Peribacteria bacterium
CAAACTATCTGATACACGCATTCCCCACAGTATAACAAAAACCATAACCACAAAAAGCGCAACTAAAACCTCTACCATTTCTACCACTTTTTGTTTCTTACTTTGCTCCTTACGTGCAACACGTGTAGGCTTTAATTTTTTCACTCCACCTTTAACCTTCTTACCTTTAACAAGCGGTTTCCTCTTTTTTAAAACCTTAACCTTAGAAACAACCGTTTTCATTTTCAAACGACGAGTTGTTTTTACTTTTGCCTTAGCTTTAATTTTAGCCTTAATCTTAACTACAGATTTAGGCTTAGAAAGGGATTTTTTAGGTTTATTTTTTTTCATAGCAGCAGTAATTGTTCAAAACTTGTGTACGAAATGTGTATAACTTTTTTATACGGATTTTACCTGCTTAAATTAATACACCGACCACCAATTGTCAAAATAATCCTAATAAATAGAACTACTTTTTTAGTCATAAGCGGGTATACGTTAACAACATTTAGCTATAACAAGAGCTAAAAGCGAGTATACACTTTCAATTGCATTCAAACCGGAATATTGCACAACTATTTTATTCTAAAAAAAATACTTACCCCTTCTCTTAGATAAAAAACTTCTGCTATAATAGGCAGGTTAAATAAGAAAATCACACATCAATAATACTATGCTCCACTTACCTCCTGAACTTTTAGTACTGCTGATCTCAGCTCTACCCATCACCGAGGTACGCATTGGTATTATTACGGGAAAACTCTTGGGACTTCCTCTGGAAGCAACTGTTTTTTGGGCCATTATCGGAAACATGCTCCCTATGTTTTTTTTATTAAAGTGGCTCAAACCAGTCTCCAAACTACTCATAAAACACTCCAAGTTTTTTGAAAAGATCTTAAAAACAATTTTTGAAAAAACCCATAAAAAACATTCTCATAAGTTTGATGAAATAGGAGCTATTTTTTTAGTAGCCTTCATTGCTATTCCCTTTCCCGGAACTGGAGCATGGACCGGCGCTCTACTCGCCTTCCTTTTTAATATTCCTTACTGGAGAGCATTAGTATTAATATTCCTAGGAATTGTCGGCAGCGCTATCATTGTAAGCTTGGGAGTTAGTGGATTAACAGAAATACGACATCTATTAGGTTAAAAAAAGCGAACCCTGCCTTAAAATTTGTATTGTACTATCATCGCTAAAACCAACTAAGGTCGATGGCGGATTTTTAGGAATATCCCCAGCATCAATAATAACTGCCGGTTCAAGTTGAACCAGACCATTATGCTCAAGACGTAGCTGTTCCAAGTACTCCTGGACATTATAAACCTCCTTTATACCAGAAATATTGGCACTGGTAGTAGAAAGTGGACCACCATAACTTTTAATAAACTGCTGAGAAAGCGCTGAAGCAGGGCAACGCACACCAACCGTAGCATGACCAGCATTTAAAAAATCAGGTAAACTTTCTTTTCGCGGCAAAACCAAGGTTAAAGGGCCTGGCCAAAACTGCTCAGCCAATGCTAAAGCTTTTTCATTAAAATATGCATATTCTTGCGCCATTGCAAGATCGCTCACCATGATACTCACAGGCTTTTGCCATGACATTTTTTTCAAAGCATACAATCTTTGTAGAGCCTCTTCTTGAAAAATATCCACGGCCAACCCATAGCAAGTCTCCGTGGGATGCATAATAACCTCCCCCGCCATCAACTCATTCAAAACAAACTCCAAATCTTTAGCGCCTAACTTATCTGCAACCTTAATAATTTTCATAATATATTGGACTTATAAAAAGTCGAGGCAGGGCGTGTTTTATTGAATTGCAAGCGCTGCCACCCCACTATAATGCAAAAACAATAAAAATCCAAAAACAACATAAAAAAACTAAACTTCAAGAATCAGCAAGGCAAAAGCGTCCAATAAAATGCGCCCTGCCTCGACTTTTAAAAGCTACGTCAATATACTAGCCTTGAATATACTCCATAACAAATTTTCTATGAAACCTCGAGTTGCGATCAACGGATTTGGACGTATTGGAAGACTAATGTTTCGCGTTGCCCATGAAACCGGTCTTATTGATATCGTTGCCATTAATAATTTAAGCGATGTGCAAACTATGGCTCATCTTTTGAAGTATGACTCCAACTATGGACACTTTAAAGCAGATGTAGCTACAAAAGGTACAGACTTAATCGTAGACGGCAAAACAATACAGTACAGCCAAGAAAAAGACCCTGCTAAAATTCCTTGGAGAAATGCCAATGTTGATATTGTACTAGAAGCAACTGGCGTTTTTACCGATAAAGAAAGTGCCGCCAAGCATTTAGAAGCGGGAGCAAAAAAAGTCATCATCACTGCTCCAGGCAAAGGGGTAGATGCGATTATTTGCATGGGCGTAAATGAACAAGACTACGACCCCAAAAACCACAATATTATCTCCAACGCCTCCTGCACCACCAACTGCATGGCTCCGCTCACCAAAGTACTTCACGAAAACCTTGGCATCAAACGCGGCCTTATGACCACCATTCACTCTTATACCAACGACCAGCAAATCCTGGATCTCCCCCACAAAGATTTACGCCGCGCCCGTGCCGCTGCCCTGTCCATGATCCCAACCACCACCGGAGCAGCAACAGCTGTAACTCAAGTAATCCCTGCATTAAAAGGCAAACTCAATGGTTTTTCGGTAAGAGTCCCAACACCCACCGTTTCACTTTTAGATTGTGTTTTTGAAGTTGAAAAAAACACCACCGTTGAAGCAATAAACAAAATCTTACAAGAAGCAGCAGGCGGTGAACTTAAAGGCATTTTAGCTTACAACGAACTGCCCTTAGTATCGGTAGATTACAAAGGCAACACTAACTCCAGCATTATAGATGGTCTTTCCACCATGGTCATGGAAGGCACCATGATTAAAGTGGTCGCCTGGTACGACAACGAATGGGGCTACTCTTGCCGCGTAGTGGAGCTAGCAGGATTGGTGGGAGAGAAAATGTAATTATTTCTTAAAACTCTAAAAATGAAAGTAGCTGTCCTTGTAGGAAATTATCTTGTAGCCATTATTATTGTCTTTGGTTTAATTTCAATTCTAGAAGAAGGCACAATGGATGCTGAAACACTCATCGTTTGTATACTATTTTTGGGAATTACTACTCTCAACCTGATTTACGCATATTCAAAAAAAGATTAACTATGTTCACACCACAAAACCATCGCCACATTCCTACCGTCATGGCCACCCAGCACCCCGATAACGCCGGCGTACCGTTTTGGTATGACAAAGCTTTTATAGATGCTCAAGCCGAAATTGAAGAGATATACCAAAACTTTTTCAATCTAGAATGCGACGAATACATGTGGGACTGGGAAGGGAAATTTGCGGACGAGTCGATGATCGAAAAACTTTTTGAAAAATATTTTAAGTCCTTTCAAAAAAAGCAGATCGGCAAAGATGTTTTTATCACGCTGCGCATCCCCAATATCTGGGAAGAAAAAACTTTTAAATTAGCGCGAGCTTACATGAGCGTGCTCTCTGCCGCGGAGTTCACCAAATCACTCCAGGTTCAAAGTCCCCCCGTGTTTGAGTTCATCTTACCCATGACCAAAAGTGCCGACCAACTTATCCATATCCAATCCACTTTTCAAAAAACCGCTCAATTAAATCAACAAATTTTTGGCAACAGCAATTTTAAAGATGGCTACGTTCACATCATTCCCCTCTTTGAAAGCATCGATGATTTAGCCGATTGCGCCAAAGTGCTAGAAGCTTTTATCGCTCAACATCAAAAAACCTTTAAACACAAACCTAAATATTTACGACCTTTTATTGCCCGCTCCGACCCGGCTTTAAATGCGGGCTTTGTCCCCGCTGTTTTAGCAACCCGTATGGCACTGCGTGAGTTTTATCGCATCGGCAAAAAACATGGCATTGCTATGTACCCTATTATTGGAACAGGCTCTCTCCCCTTCCGTGGTGGCGTGAATCCTGAAAATATCAAAAAAATCATCAGCCAATATCAAGGCGTAAAAACCATCACCTTACAATCAGCTTTCCGTTATGATTACCCCTTAGCCGAAGTTAAAAAGACCATCACTTATATAAAAAAACAGCTTCAAAATCCGCAACCGGTAACTTTTGCCGATCAGGAGTTCCAACAGCTCAAAACCATCAACAATATTTTTAACGATCTTTACCGCGCAACCATCGAAAGCGCCTCAGACATGATTAACGATATGGCTTCCCATGTTCCAAGACGACGAGAAAGAGTTCAACACATTGGTCTTTTTGGCTATAACCGGGGCGTAGGCAAAACCAAACTTCCACGCGCCATCACCTTTACCGCAGCGTGGTATTCGCTCGGCATCCCTCCCGAATTTATCGCCACCGGACGCGGCCTTAAAATCATCCAAGCAAAAGGACTCCTTCCTCTTTTGGAAAAACATTTCTTTACACTGCGTTCCGAACTTACCCATGCCGGCAAATATTTAAACATCGAAAATTTGGAAAACTTAGCCCAAAAACATTCCTGGGCGGAAGCAATTCTAGAAGATGTCGTACTCTGCGCCCAAATCTTAAAAATAGAGATCGGCCCCCAAAAACCACACCACCTCCTCCACCGCAACCTCACCTCCTCCATCGTTTTAAAAAAAGATCTCGGCCTTGATTTCACAACGGAACTGGTCGAAGCCGGCGTTGTCAGAAAAAGCCTAGGCTAATAAATAATTTCAATATGAAAAAATTTATAGCTTTTATCAAAAACCTCTTCAAAGAGGCCAGCCAAGACCGCATCTCACTCCTAAGCGCCGCCCTGGCTTACTACGCCATTTTTGCTTTAGCGCCACTCCTTACCATTATACTAGCCATCGCAAGTCTTATTTTTGGCAAAACCGCAGCCAAAGGACAACTTTTTGCACAAATTCAAAACGCCGTCGGCAAACAGGTGGCTGAAATGATCGAACAAATATTACGTCAAAGCTACCACACCTCCGGCGCTGTTCTTGCAACAACCATCAGTATTATCATAATTATTTTTGGTGCCATCGGCATTTTTAGCCAACTACGCGAAAGTTTCCATATCATTTGGAAAACCAAAATTCCCAAAAAAGAGCAGGGCATCTTAAGAATCGCCGTAGATAACGCCATAGCCTTTCTACTCCTCATGGTAATTGGCCTCCTCTTTATCGCCTTCATGGTCATAAATACCGTCATCACCGCCATCATGCAATACGCCCACGAATGGGTCGCGTACCCACCCATAACCATCGAACTCATCAACGGTTGCGTATCCATAGCCGTCGGCACTTTCCTCTTTGCCATCATTTATAAATACCTCAGCCAGGCCAAACTTACTTGGAAAAACGTTTTCTTAGGCTCCCTTATAACCTCCCTCCTCTTAAGCATCGGCAAAATCGGCCTCAACTTCTACCTGACCAATAGCGCCATCAGCTCCGGTTACGGCGCCGCCGGCACCATCGTCGTTTTACTCCTCTGGATCTACTACTCCGCGCATATCCTCTTTTTAGGCGCAGAGCTGATTAAGATGTTTTCAAGGAATGCGGAAGGAAAGCTTATAACAAAGGGAAAATAGTTGTATAAAATAGTGACATTTAGTACATTAAACACCAGCCGCTTTAAATCTAATGTATGAAAACAAAAGAACAAAGTATTAGCATAAATACCCTATTTGCCGCCTCTATTGGTTGCTTCATGCAAGTAGCAACGGCAATTTTTGTAATAATAAGTCCTTTTTTGTTATTCAATATTTTTATCCCCATTTTAGGAAAAGAATCA
>CAYMDR010000007.1:0-7645 GCA_964389195.1 uncultured Candidatus Peribacteria bacterium
CTCCTTAACATGAAATTAACAGAAAACACTGCGGCTCCAGCTTTTTCATTGGCTGATCAAGATGGTGTGATGAGATCTTTAGCTGATTACAAAGGCAAATACTTGCTGCTCTATTTTTACCCAAAAGATGATACGCCGGGTTGTACTGTTGAAGCTTGTACTTTTCGTGATAACTATAGTGAACTCAAAGAACACGTACAGATTGTAGGGGTAAGCGGCGACAGCGAAAATAGTCATCGTCGTTTTATTGAGAAATTTCAATTGCCTTTCCCTTTACTTGTTGATACTGAGCGTAAGATGGTACAGGCCTATGGTGCAGATGGGCTTATTTTCCCTAAACGGGTCTCTTTTTTGATTAACCCTGATGGCATCATTAAAAAAGTTTATGAGAAAGTTGTTCCGGCGGAGCATGCCCAACAAATTCTCCAGGATGTTAAAGCAATGGTTTGATTGTTGGAATGCTCAATTTTTGCTATAATTGCTCCGATACATATTTTTTAATGTTTTTATCATGGTTAAAAAAGATCTTGGGTTAATTTTAGCGATTGTTTTTGCCTCTTCGGTTATTTCCGGTTCATTGGTGTTTTTGGGTATGCAGTTAAAAGGGAATAGTAGTTCTGCCCAGGCAACGGTAGAAAATATTGAACTCGCTTTTGATAATTATGTTAAAAAACAGGAGCAGAAACAGGCTGAACTACAACGTCAAGCTAATGCAGAGGAGGATAAAAAGAATACTGAAAATGCCAAGAATCTAAAGCCCGTATCTAAGAGTGAACATATTCGGGGTAGCGTGAATGCCCCTATTTCGGTGGTGACCTATTCCGATTTTGAATGTCCATATTGTAAATTATTCCATCCGACAACTGAAGAACTTGTGACGGCTTATCCAGAAAAAGTAAATGTGGTGTACCGTCATTGGCCTTTAGATTTTCATGATCCTTTGGCTACGCACGAAGCTGTTGCCAGTGAATGTGTGGCAGAACTTGGTGGCAATGATGCTTTTTGGCAATTTGCTGATGGTTTATATGCTACAACCACATCGAATGGCGATGGTATAAATGATGAACAGATGCTTGCTTTAGCAACGGCTGTTGGTGTAGATAAAACAGCTTTTTCCACCTGTTTAAAGAGTGGAAAGTATGATCAAAAAATACAGCAGGATATTGCTGAGGGGGCTAAGGCTGGTGTAACGGGAACACCGGGTAATTTTGTTATGAATAATAAAACCGGTGAAGTTGTTTTTGTTAAAGGTGCACAGGATTTAAGATACTTCCAAACGGTTATTGATCCTATGTTGAAATAGTACTGTCTCAGCTTTATGTCTTTAACTGTTTTTACACAACTTAAACAGCCTAAGTATCTTTTGGTAGCCTTTGGTGTAGCGCTTTTATTTTTTGATATGAGCTACTATTTAATGGCCAAATTGCCCGGTACGATTGATCGCATGTGTGTCATGGGTATCAATCTTACGCCTGTAAATATCTTGTTTAGTATGGTTATGAGTGTATTGATTGGCGTTTTAGTGGTGGGTATTTGGGCGATGATGGAAAAAAGGTATGGCAAAGGTAAGGTGGCGTTATCATCACTTTCTGGGTTTAGTTTTGTGATGGGGGTGTTTACGCTTTTTTGTCCGATATGTGCTTTACCGGCTTTTTCTTTTTTGGGTCTTTCTTTAGGTCTCGATTTTTTTAGTAACTATAATATTGTTTTAAAAATGCTTAGTTTAAGCGTATTGCTTATCTCTTTGTATTTGGTGAATGTACAACTTAATGAAGAGTGTGAACGATGCGTTTACTGAGTTGTTTGTGTTAAGGGAAAACAGTAAGCTTAGTGTTAGATATAATGGCTAAGGCATGAGGAATGGTGCGGCTACTGGAAATGTAGCTTTGGTTTTTCATAATGAGTTGGGTGCTTCCTCCACCATCAAACATGATGATGTTTTCAGGCTTACAGGTGAAATCATTGGTTAGTACATTCACTGCACCATTTTGACTGGCAAAGGAGGAATTAAAAAGTAGAGCAATATCGTTTATGCCATCTTGATTGCTGTCGACTAGCCCTATAAAAGTACGCCCCACAAAGTTATTTGGCCCTTTATTAGCATTTTTATCTAGACCTCCAGCGATATTGCGTAAGCCATTTGCAGCATGGAGCCAACTTCCTAGACTGTTGGCGTTGTTAAAAGTGTCGATGGTAGCTTTTTTATTTTGAAAAGAAAGGGTTTTTAGCTGGAAAGGGTTTTGGTATTCATTGTTTGAGCCATAGCCGTCGCTTATATGTTTATTTTCCTCTTTTAAAGGAAATGCTAAAGTTGTTGGATCGAAATTTGTTGAAAAGAAACCGCAATTTACTACGGCATAAAGATTGTTACCCCATTTACTTACGCCCTGACTCCAGAATTCATCTAAATGTTTTCTGCTGATGGTAGGGTTATTTCCGCCAAATACACCTGCTCCGGTTCCAGGATTGGTGATGGTTCCTGTCAGTGAGCGGATACCGGCTTTTTCTAAATTGACTAGGGTAACGTAATCGGGAGCTCCATTGCTATAATCTTTTTTAAAAGTTACGATACCGGCTTGGTATTTTAGAATTTTATAGGTTTTGTCTGTGGGAATAATTAACTTTATGGTGGATTTTCCTTTAAAACTGGTCATGGCAGCCAAAAGGACTTGGGCTTGTGACGGTGCAACCGTTCCGCTTGAAGTTGAAGAGGGAGTTTTTTTATTTGTCATGGGTGGCGGTATGAAAGATTTAGTTTTTGATCCACTGATACTTATTTGCTTTTTTCTGATAGGTAAAATCTAGAACATTAAGTAATGCTATGGTTTGATCCTCTGAAAGGGTAATGTTAAAATTTTCCTTTATGTAAGCTATCATTGCTGTTGTTTCTGCTGTTGCGTTTTTTTGGACGTAGCTGTCTAACAGTTTTAACTGTTCGGGTTTTAGAGGGAGGTGCGAAGGGGTTGCCGTCATAATAAAAAATAAAGAGGTACTATGATTTTTTGGCTATTTTTTTAACGGTAACATTTTTGATTAAGCGATCCGTTTTATCTTTAATGGTAAATTCCAGATTATCAATGGTGATTTTATCGCCTGTTTTAGGGAATTTCTCCAGTTTATCTAAAATTAAACCTGATATGGTTGTGAATTGGTCATCTTCAGGGAGAGAGCTTTTTAAGAAACGGTTAAAATCGACGATGCTAGTGCTGCCTTCAACTAGATAAGTACCGTCCCTACTTTTTTTGATCGATTTATTTTCTTCATCACCTTCATCGTCAATCTCTCCAACAATCTCTTCTAAAATGTCTTCAATGGTGATTAAGCCGTCTGTTTCCCCGTGTTCATTGGTGACAATAGCTAAATGGATTTTATCTTTTTGGAATTTACGGAGCAGATTACTTATTTTTTGAGTATTAGGAATGAAGTAAGGAGGGCTTAATAAAGGTGCGAAGTTGAGCTTCTTTTTTTCTGCACCGATCTCTTCTAAAAGATCTTTAATGTTTAAAATACCGATAATGTTGTCGATATTTTCTTTATAGAAAGGGATGCGAGAGTAGCCCGCTTCAATGATGATACGTAAATTTGCTTGAGGATTATCTTCGATGTCGACTGCGAATATTTTTGAACGTGGAGTCATGATTTGAGCTGTGGCAATATCGGCAAATTCAAAAATATTGCTTAAGATTTCGTGCTCATACTTTTTGATAACGCCGGATTTATGCCCTTCATAAATAATGGCTCGTAACTCTTCTTCGCTTAATTTTGTTTCAGAGAAACTGGTCTGATCGCCAAAGATTTTGAGAATAAAATTGCTGGAGATGGTGAGGAGGCGCGTGAGAAAAAAGGATATTTTGGATAGCCAATAAATAGGCCGTGCTGCGAAAAGTGAAAATCTTTCCGAAAATTTAAGGCCTAACGATTTTGGGACAAGTTCACCAAAAATTAAACTTAGATAGGTGATAGCTAGTACGATGGCTAGAAAACTAATTGTTTCGGCGTGTTCAGCTAAAAAAGGCCAAGAACTGTTTTCTAAAAAAGGGGAGATTTTTTCAGCAATATTGGCACCGGCAAAAGTAGAAGCGATGGTGCTGAGTAAGGTTATGCCCACTTGGATAGTCGCCAGGAAAACTTCGGGGTTTTCTTGCAGTTTTTCGATGATAATAGCTTTTTTATTACCCTCTTTTACCAGCTGCTTGATCCGGGTTTTTCGCAGTGAAATAAGTGCCATCTCTGTTCCTGAGAAAAAGCCGTTCATTAAAATGAGGGCTACAACGATGATAATTTCGGTCAGAGTTTCGTTCATGCTGTTATCTTTTTACCAAGGTTCAGTTTGGAGTATAGAGTTTTTGAGCCTTGAAAGGAAGGGTGGTAGGCTGTTTAACAATGGTGAATGTTGACAAAAGTGTTATTTAGTGTAATACTCCGGGGCGTTTTGGGTTAGCTTGGTATGTGTATTATTTAAAACTCAAACATGGGTAATTTAGATGCATTAGATGGAGAAGCAGAAGAAGTGGGAGTCAAAGGTGCTTTTGCGTCTACTCATTTAGTAGATGATCCCACCGTCGGTTTAAAGGGAGTTTTGTTGGGACAGATTGTTGAGAATGATGTTGGTGTAAGAGTTGACCTTAGCGGTATAGCTGTTGCTGGTGAAGTTACTGGTGAAGTTACTGGTGATGCTGCTCCAGTGCCTGCTGATGATGACTTTGGTCCACTTGATTTTGGTGAAAGCCTGGGTGATTCGGGTTCAGGAGGGGCAGATGTTGAACAGTCTCCGGAGGGATTATCTGATGAAGCGTGGCATATGAGGCTTCAACGCGGTGATCCAATCCTCACTCACCAACGCCTATTGTTATTGCCTAGGGAAACTTTATTGAAATATGGCTATTCAGAAATGTTTATTACTCATTTGGAGGGGTTTATTCAAAAATTGGATGAATATTTAAATGAGGCTGAAATAACCTTAAGTTTTAGTTTGGAATCTCTTGTAGAAACCGTTTGTAAGCAAAAGGAAAAAGAAGGTAAAAATCCCATTGATTTTTGGGGCATGCTGGGGAATCTGAGAGATGTAATCTTGTTGGCGTTTTCAACCCAACCGGCTACAAAAACAAGGGTCCCTGAATTTTCTAAACAATATACGATTTTGGCAAAAGAGTCTAAAGTAATCTATAAACAGCAATTATCACGATCTACTTCCACTGGTCCCCTTGCTTCTGCTACTCCTCAGCGGGACGGCGATGGTATGGAAAATGTTGTAACGATAGGAGTAGAGGTGGAACCAACTCCTGAAAGTGTGGATGTGGATCTTGATTTTGATGACTCAACAAAAATTCATGCTGATAAAGATACGGATGAAATTCAGGTTCCATCCCAAGCTAAAGTTAGTAAGGCTATAACTAACACTGGCCGTAATCGTTTGTTAAATAGATTTTTAGTAGTTGCCGGATTTGCTGCTGCTACAGCCGCTGCGGCTCTTGGTATTAAAGCAAATTATGAGAGCGTGCCTACACTTGCTCCCGATGAAGTTGAACCTATTAGACATGATACCGTTTACGAACCCCCTGCGCCTGTCATTCCAGAGGCCCCACATACACCAGTTCATGTGAATCTTGGTGATGCTAAACATGATATTATCAGTGAACTTGGTTGGTATTTTGGTCAAAGTGCCGATCCGCAGGTACATGCAAAACTGCGTGCTTTTTATGCTGAGATTAATGATTTGGCTAAAGCTTATGCAGCTTACCATTCATCATCTATACCTCGTGATGAATCTTTGCACGATAAAGCTGTGCAATATGAAGAGATAATTCACGAATTAACTGGAGCACGCAAAGATCCCAGATTTACTAATGGAGGATATAATCTAGCAAATATTAATAATGTTTTCCGTGTTGCTCCTGGAGAAATCTTGACTCTGGATTTTGAAGGACCTTTTATGAGAAGGCTTCGCGCAGTTAACCCTAAAATTTCTGCAAAAATGTTGGCAGATTTTAGTGCAGAGCGCGCGGCTAAGAGTTTTAGAATTACTACTCATAAGGATCTTATGCCAAATCCTTATATTGCATTAGATGCTAAAGATACTAAGAGCCATGTACAAGATTCTGGTGCAGATGACTATCTTGCATCTTTGGAAGCTGACTTAGAGACTTATGACGTTCGAGGCATGGTTGCTCCCCAATCGCCTGATCAAGTTCAAGCGGATACAGCACAGGCTGCTGCTGATACATTGGCCAGCTTAGATGCAAAGATGGATACAGTAGAAGATTTAGATATTCAGGGTGCTCTCGATGAATTACGTGCGAAACGTAGAGCAAGAGAAGAAAATGCATTAGTTAGTAAGGCTATGATTGCCTATCGTAACGCAAATAATAAGCTTGATATTGATCCGAACGATGTTGGGGAAGGACTATATTCGGCTTCTGCTCAGGCAGAAGTAGATAGTGCGCTTGCAGAATTACATGCAAAACGGGCTGAACGCGAAGCTGCACGAGCGCAACAGAATCAGTTAGTGGATGATGCGCTTGCTGCGTACCGTAAGATACGTACGGAACGCGAGGCAAACAACTTGCAATCATCAAAAGCACGAATACCTTTAGACGCAGTAGACGCTCTTGATGGTGGCTGGGACTTCTCAGCTTTAGACGCTTAATCAATATTTTATAATTTTTACTTTATGGCAAACGATTTAGATATTTTCGGTGGTGAAGGTGATTTAATACCTGATTCTCAACGTCCTTCTCGAAGACCCACAGCTCCCGGTGGTGAGGTTGATGACGATAATGGGCGTTTATCAAGAGCGTCAGCGGCTGCGATTCCTCTTCCGGATGGGGGACGTAGGAGTGCAGTAACATTACCTAGTCCAGCTCCGGCCCCAGATTTTCAAGACGAAGGTGCTGATTCTGTTGTTGCTCCAAATAAACCTGCAGCTAAACCTAGATCTATGACTATTGATATACGTGATATACGTAGCCCAGAGGCTATAAAAGCATATCAATTGGAAATTGCTCGGTTAGCAGCGGAGGATGCAGCAGGAAACAGACCTACACTTTCTGCAAGCACTCCGTTACCGGCAGATGTACCGTCAACGGCATCAGTACGATCATCACGAGCTAATAGTGTAGCTTCGTCTTGGGCAGGATCATTGCCTCCTCGAGAAAGTAAATTTGCCCGTAATCTAATAGCTGGCGGTGTAATAGCGCTGGCTGCGGTGGGGGGAGTGGGGGCGTGGATCTCTATTGGTTCTTCGGCTGCGGATAGTACTCCTACCGCGGTTGCTGCCGCAACCTCTGCGCAAGCTAGTGCCGTGCTTGATGCAGGAATAGCTGTACCCGCACCTGCGACTTCCGCTTCTGCTAAAACTCTGAATGCAAGCGTAAATGGTAAGAACAAATAGCCCTAAGCTGTTTGGACAAGCTGCAATTTTTCCGCCCTAGAGAGCTGTTTGAGTTGGTACTCTCTTGAGCGTGCCTCTGGTAAGGTTTTAAAATTTTCTTTATAAAGCAGGGTGACCGGTCTTCTAATTTTGGTGTAATGGGCACCGGATTTTAAATGGTTGTGTTGATGCAGCCTTTTGGTGAGATCGTTGGTGGATCCAATATAAAGCGTTTCATCGTTACATTTGAGCATGTAGACAACAAAAGACATAAAT
>CAYMDR010000007.1:7655-19999 GCA_964389195.1 uncultured Candidatus Peribacteria bacterium
TGTATTTAAAGCTTTTTGGGGAAAATGACGGAAGCAACTAAAGAAAGTCCCAGGACTCCCATGATAACGGCAAAAGAAAGCAGGGAAGAAAGTTCAAGGCCAAAGATGCCGAGTAACATTTTGGCTCCTATGAAGATTAAAATAAAGGAGAGTCCTTTTTGTAAATGGTGGAATTTGTGCAGGACGTTTTCGATGAGGAAAAAGAGTGCACGTAAACCCATGACGGCAAAAATATTGGAGGTGAAGACCACAAAGGGGTCTTGCGAAATGGCAAAGGCGGCAGGAATAGAGTCTACGGCAAAAATGATATCGGTGGTTTCTACCAGCAGTACGATCATGAACAGTATGGTGAAGTGGAGTTTGCCGTTTTCACGGACGGTAAATTTGCCATTATGGTGATTGGTAGTGAAAGGTAGGAATTTTTTGGCAAAGCGAATGGTGCGATTATTGTTAAAATCCACGTGCTCCTCTTTTTTGTCGTTTAGTAATTTAATACCCGTGAAAATAAGAATGGCTCCGAAAATATAAAGCACCCAATGGAATTGATTGATAATAAGCGCGCCGGCTGTTATAAAAATCCCTCTAAAACAAACGGCTCCTAGAATGCCCCAAAAGAGCACTTTATGATGGTATTTCTCATCTAATTTAAAGAAGCTAAAAATCAACATAATGACAAAAAGGTTGTCGACCGATAACATTTTTTCCGTAACATAGGCACTTAAAAATTCGGTGGCGGTCTCTTTACTCATAAATAAAAAGAGCAGGAAAGCAAAACCGAAGGCTAAGGCAACCCAGAAAAGTGTTTGAATAAGCGCTGCTTTTGGCTCTACTTTATGGGCTTTTCGGCTAAAATAGCCAAGATCTGCTACCAGAAAACCTATGATGGTAACGGCGAAAACTAAAAAAAGGTAACTTTGGGTAGACATCAGGCAAGTGAGAAAAAAGTATTGGCTTTACTATAACATTTCGGCATAGCAAAAACACCGCTTTTATTAGGAAGCGGTGTTTTTGCTATGTGATGTAATTAAAGCTTTTACTCTTCGAAGATAACGTTTACATCTGTTGCCTTTGGTCCTTTTGGAGAGTCGCCTACTTCATAACTTACGTGGTCGCCTTCATTGAGATCCTTGAAGCCACCATTGGTTACGTCGTTAGCATGAAAGAATAGATCTTTTTGCTTTTCTTCCCCGTCTGGGACGATAAATCCGAATCCTCGGTCCTTATCCAGTTTCTTGATGATTCCTTTCATAAATAAAAAGGGTTAAAAAATAAATTTCATTTAAAATATGGTGCTGCAGGAAATTTATCTCTATAACCCTCTATACCTCAAATTTTGCCTGACAGTTGGGAGTGTATCATACGATTCATCTCACCGCTAGTGGTATTTATATTTCTTTGTTATGATGCTCGCATGAAAATAACATCTGCACAGTTTATAAAGGGGTTAGTGGAAGCTGACGAGATTTTAGAAGATGGCAAGCCTCAGGTTGCTTTTATTGGCCGTTCTAATGTTGGTAAATCCAGTGCTATTAACGCCTTGACCAAGCAAAAAGGGTTAGCCAGAACCAGTTCTTTCCCTGGGCGTACCCAAGAGATCAATATTTTTTTGATTAATAAAACTTTTTATTTGGTGGATTTGCCTGGATACGGTTTTGTTAAATCATCGGTGCAAGCCAAACAGCGTTTACAGGATTTAATTTATTGGTATCTATTTGATTCCCCATATAAGCAGAAAAAGGTGGTGCTTATTATTGATGCCTATGTTGGGCCAACGTCCAACGATTTAGCGATGCTCCATGATTTGGAAGAGGCTGAAAAAGATATTATTATTCTTGCCAATAAAGTTGATAAAATAAAAAAATCGCAATGTGCTAATGAGATTAGGAGGCTTCAAGAACTTTTTGGAGGTCACATTGTTATTCCTTACTCTTCCGAAAAAAATATTGGTATTAACGATCTAGCGCGGGAGATGTTAAAGTGATGTCCAGTCGATGGGATGTTCTTTATGGGCGATAAGGTATTCGTTGGTTTTGCTGAAAGGTTTGCTGCCAAAAAAACCTCTATCAGCTGAAAAAGGTGAGGGGTGAGGGGATTTGATGATGAAGTGTTTGGATTCATCAATCATGATGCCTTTGTCTTGGGCATATTTGCCCCAGAGGATAAAGACGACGTGTTCTTTTTGATCGGAGACGGCTTTGATGACGGCATCGGTGAAAAGTTCCCAGCCTTTATTTTGGTGTGATCCAGGTTGGTTGGCGCGTACGGTTAAGGTTGCGTTTAAGAGTAATACTCCTTGTTTTGCCCAGTTTTCTAAACTGCCGCTTTTTGGTTTTGGTACATTTAAATCGGTAGCAATTTCTTTGTAGATATTTTGGAGCGATGGCGGTAATTTAACATCGTCGTTTACGGAAAAAGAGAGTCCTACTGCCTGTTTAGGGCCGTGGTAAGGGTCTTGACCGAGTAAAATAACTTTCACTTGGTCAAACGGGCAGAGTTCAAAGGCACGAAAAATATTTTTGCCTTCGGGATAGATGGTGGTGGTTTTGTATTCCTGTTTTATGAAATTTATCAGTGTTTCAAAGTATTCTTTTCCGAACTCTTCACCAATAACTTTTTGCCAGGAAGGGTCTATTTTTACTTGCGCCATAACAAAGTTTTATAAATCCAGCAATACGGCGGCAATCCAAGGGAAGGCTACGGTTACATCGCTTTGGATGATTTGATAGTAACTTTGGGTGGATAGTTTATCCCAGGTGATTTTTTCTTTGCCACCCGCTCCGGAATAAGAGCCATATGACATCGGGGACGAACCTATTTCAATAAAGCCTGCCCAGTCGCGAACTTTCGGGAATTGTAAATCGTGTTTTAAGGAAGGAACTACGCAAATAGGGAAGTCGGCGGCAATGCCTCCACCTAACTGCAAGAAAGCAATGGGGCTGTTTTTAGAAGCTTCTTGGTACCAGTCGTACATGTAGGTAAAATATTCTAGACCGCTTTTCATGATGTTCTGGTTGAGCAGTACGCTTTTATCTTTGCGATATTTGCCGTCGTAGGTGTAGCTGGCGAAAATGTTGCCCATGGTGGAATCTTCAAAACCGGGAATGATGATAGGAATATTTTTCTTGTAAGCGGCATAGGTCCAGCAGTCTTCAGGGTTGGCTTTAGGATCTGGTTTAATCAGACCTTCGGCGAAAAGGCGACGGAAATATTCGTGAGGGAAAAGACGCTGACCTTTTTTCTCGGCATCTTTCCACATTTTTAAAAGGTGTGGTTCCATGATACGAACGCTCTCGTCCTCGGGGAGGAAGGTATCGGTGATGCGGCGTAAGCCTGCGTCGCGAAGTTCCGCTTCTTGTTCGGGGGTGAGCTCGGTATAACGAGGAATGTAGGCATAGTGGGAATGAGCAACGTAGCGATAATATGATTCTTCGTGATTTGCTCCGGTTGCGGAAATTAAGTGTACTTTATCTTGGCGAATAAGTTCGGCCAACATCACTCCAACTTGGAAGGAACTTAATGCTCCGGCAATGGTGACCACCAGTTTTCCGCCTTTGGCGAGATGGTTTTTGAGCCACATGGCGGATTGGAAAGTTGCGCCGCCATTACAGTGGTTTAAAGTCCTTTCAGCAAAAGCTGAAACGGGCGTTTTGCTTTTTTTAACATAAGAACTTAATGTCCCGGAAGCGGTTTTCCCGGCTCCTGCGCCGCCTTCGGCTATGATATATTTTTTAAGATTTGGTGAAAGTTGACTGAATTTAGTTTTGGTCATGGTACTTTTAAGGTTTAAATAAGTAGGAAAACCTTTGGCATTCTGAATAATTTTAGTCTAAAAAGCAACGTTAGACTGATGGTTTGTTTGGTGACATAGCCGTAGGGATTTTTGCTTTTATTTTTTTTAGTGAGAGATGGTTGAGGTATGGCGTTATAAGGTTTGCCATTAATAGTCCTCCAAGGAAAATAGTTGAAGGGTAGAAGAGTATGGAAACAAAAGAGCCGATGGCTGTGATGATAGCAAAAGTAAGGTGTTGGTCTGCCAGTAAGGGTGATGTTCGGGGATCGGTGAGCATGAAAAATGTAAAGAAAAAGCAGATGCCAATGTTGAAAAAGAGTTTATCGGCAAGTGCCCCATTTATGATGAACGATTCAATAATAGTGAGGAGGGTTAGGGTTATGATGAACGCATAGACCATCTTCCAGTGGCCATTATATTTTATTAATAAGATGGCTCCCATGGCGATAGTGAGAAAGTGGTTGTAATCGCCCCACCAACCTAGCGGTAGATTGAAGGCAATAACTCCTATGAGTAGGCTTAGTGCTGCAGGATTAAAAAGTGTACGGTTATTTATTTTGATAACGAACTTGGAGACGATGGCTATGAATGATAGAAAAGAGATTACTAAGATGGGAGAGTTTTGTGCGGCTACCATGGCGATGATCAACCCAGTAATAATGGCGGATTTGGAGAATTTTATTTTTTTATTCTTAATGTATTCTATGGCCAGGTTTGTAAATAAGGCGCTTGTTACTGGTGCGCCTGTTTGCCATACTACATGCTCGTAGCCATAATGGTAGCCACTTAGGAGAGCTAGGGCGAGTAATGTTATAATGCACAGTTTTTTGACGTTCATAGTGATGGTGTTAGAGAGAAATGTGATCTCATTTGGTGGCTTGCAAATACTTCGTTATTGCGGTCGATGATGAGGCATGAGGTGTAAGGGTGGGTTTGGATGTATGGTATAGCTTCTTCTATTGGCATGAAGAAAGCGGTAGTACTTAAGGCATCCGCCTCTTTTGCTGTTGGTGCTATAACGGTGATACTGCTGGCAATATTTTCTTTATTACTATGAGGGTTTATCAGGTGGTGACGTTTTTCTTGTGTGGCTTTTTCTTCTCTAAAATACCTTCCTGATGTGCAAATCGCGCCTGCTTTTAGCTTGAGTATGGTAATAATTTTAGTCGGTTCATGAGGGTCTCTAATACCGATTTTCCAGTAATTTTCACCCGATGGTAAACCTTTCATGCGGAAGTCACCTCCGGCTTCAATCATAATATTTTCTTCTTGAGTTAAAGCTTCCATTGCTAGATCTATGGCTAAACCTTTTACGATACTGTTCAGGTCGAGTGCCGTTGCTTTTGGTATAATGAGCGTTTGATCTTCAAGGTTTATGACTATTTTTTTATAACTGTATGGGTCGGTTTTTTGGTATAGACCTCCTGGTTTGGTTAATGATCCAAGCAAGGGATTAAAAATGCCGTTGGTTTCTTTTGCTATTTTTAGGGCGTAGGCTACCGTTTCTAGCATCAGAGGAGAAGCTTTTATTATTTCTCCAGCCTTTTTGTTGATTTGATTTATTTCTGAATTTTCAAGGAAAATTGAGAATTGCTGTTCCAGCTTTTTGAAGATGGTGAAGGCTTTTTGAGTGTAGGTTTCAAGCTCTTCGCTCGTTTTTTGGGAGTAGATGGTTATGGTTACGCGCGTACCCATGGCATTTTGCTCAAAAGTGTATGTGCTCATTTGGATCTTTTTTAGAGTTTTGACTGTTGAACAATTTGGGTTAGATCATCGCGAAAAGCATTGCTGGTATAAGTTGCTCCCGAAACGCCATTAATATTTTGATTTTGGGCTTTGAGCGCCTGTTTTGCCAGGTAAGAAACTGCATACTGTGATGGTGGAGAGTCTGGTGTTTTAAGATAGCGAACGTTTGACCATTGACCATCTTTTACGATTATTTTGACTTGTAGATCACCCCATGGGGTTGAAGCCAGCGCGGTATAGTTTCCATCTTTATAAGGGCCGAGAGCTACGACTGGAGGTGTTGGTATTGGAGCAGGTGCGGGGAGCGGCTGAGGTATGGGGGAGGGCTGAGGAGTTGGCGCGGCTACTGGGGGGCTAGGAGGTTTTGGCTGCGGTTTAGGATGTGGTTGTACAGGAATGGGGTTTGGATTTGGTGTTGATGTTGGTGGTTGAGGTTGTGCAGGTGGAATGGTGACAACAATATTTTCGGTTTTTTCTTGAGCATCTTCCGCCTCACTTTCATTAGCGAAATCTACAATATCCCAAAAAGGAAGGTCTCCCTCAGTTTTTATTTGATTGATATATATCCAAAAAATGATCAACACTAAACCACCCATTGTGCTGTAAAGAATGGATTGAGCTTGTGGGCTTAGTTTTTTCATCGTTGAAAATTAAAATAACATCCTCCTGAACTATAGTTCTCGTGCTTTTTTTTGTCAAAATGCTGGCACGTTAATATTGACATATATACTTTTTAGTGTTTTAATTTGAGGCCATTATTTTTAATTTATGAAAACTTGGGTAGGAGATTATGAAAGTAATGATCATGCAGAGGTGCGTGAAAAGGTATTTGGTTTTGATGCTTATAAACCTGGGCAGGAGGAGATTATTGATGCTACGCTGGGTGGTGAAAATGTGTTTGCTACTGGTGCTACGGGAAGTGGTAAATCTTTAGGTTTTCAACTGCCTGCTGCTATGGATTCAGAAGGAGCTACCACTTTAGTAGTTTCCCCACTGCTTGCTTTAATGCGCGATCAAGTTGCTTTTTTGCAATCTAAAAAAGTACCTGCCATTGATTTGCATTCGGGAAAGAATGAAGATGACAGGAAAATTATTATGGAGGGTATCAGAGATAGAGTCTATGCTCTTGTTCTTCTCTCACCTGAACAGTTGCAGTCACGGGATTTTGGAGAAACATCTCGAAATGCGAAGTTTTCTCGTGTTGTTGTGGACGAGGCTCATTGTATTGCCAGATGGGGGCATGATTTTCGGCCAGAGTATTTAAAAATTGGCGATTTTATTAAGCAAAGAGATATTTCACAGATTCTTGCTTTTACTGCTACTGCTTCGCCAAGAACTAAGGGTGAAATTCGAGATCGGTTAAATCTTAAAAACCCTTTTGAATATCATGGAGAAATTGAACGACCAAATCTTTTATATACTGTTGAGAAGATTGATGATCCTAAGCAAAGAAGACAAATCATTGAACGAAAAATTAAGGAACTGGCTCCGGGAGAAAAAGATGCGGTTATTATTTACTGTTCCACTCGTGATGATACAGAAAATGTTGCTGCCCATTTAAAGAGAAAAGGTTTACAGGCAGAGCATTATCATGCTGGATTAGAAGATTATGAAAGAAAAGATCGTGAGCAAAAGTTTTTGAACGACGAATGCAAAGTTTTTGTTACTACGACAGCTTTTAGTATGGGTGTGGATAAATCTAATGTGCGTCTGGTTATTCATCATCGTATGCCTGGTGGAGTTGAGGAGTATCTTCAAGAAACGGGTCGTGCAGGTAGAGATGGCGATCCTGCTCATTGTGTTTTGATTTATCATGAAAATGATCGCAATGTTCATGACCATTTTATTTTTGAAAAATCTCCAACGGTTCAGTCTGTTAAGGTTGTTTATGATGCAATCGCTCGACAGTATGCTGCAAGTAGGCAAAAAGTCGGTACATGGTTTCCTTTAAATAGAATTGGTCTTTATAAGACTTTTGTAACTACGTCAGAGGGAAAACAACGACAGCGCGATAGCTATGTGAATGCATCTATAGATTTTATGGTTGAGCAAGGAATTATTGAAAATAAAGCTGGTTATGTAATGCTTAAGCCATTTCCCGCGACGGAATCTGCAATAGCAGATATGCAAGCTCAAACTAATGATCGAAAGGGTGTTGCTAAGGCCACTCTTGAGCAAATTGTACAATATGCTACCGCTGCGTCTCCCGACCAAAAAATGTTGGTTGAGTTATTGAATCAATCATAAGTATCCATATGGCAGAACTTTCTCCAGCGCGAGTTATTGATATAGCGCTTGATTATTGCTCGGAAGCTGGTATTGACGTACCCCCTCAACTGAGAGGTGATTTTCTTGTAGAATTTGCTGATATTCGTAGTATTACAACGGTTCGTGATTTGAGTGATAAGTAAGATTTATTTTTCTTGTTGCGATTTTAAATAAATTCTGTTGTAGTTTTCTTCTACAGTTGGTAGTGGTAGGCTTTTTTTCTTGGCTCTCTTTTCATCTTTGGATAATTGTTCTTTTTAAGAACAGTGAATTTTTTGGCTACTTTGCTCCTGGGAAATATTATTGCGATGTTTTAATGGCGGTGTATTTTTGGTGTGTTCCTTTTTATTTCTTTAAATTTTTTTATGCTGAAAGCGGTTATAAAAAAGCAGGAGGTTTCCACGGGATCTCTTTCTGGGGTTCAACGTGCTCATGACTATAATTTTACCGTGCCAACGCATCTTTTGGATTTGGATTATTTGGAGTTAGAGGAAAAAAACCTAGAGCTAAAAAACTGGAGATCATCTGGTAAAACGAGTGATGATGTTCGTGAGTATTTTTTGGATCTTTTGAGAAATGAAAAAGGCATTAAGGCTGTTACCGTCTTTTTTTCGGATATGGAGGGACGTTTGCATGCCATTGATTATGACAAAAAATTTCTCATTGATGCGGAGATGAATCTAACTTTTGATGGGTCTTCGATTCGTGGTTTTTCTGCTCAAAAAGAGTCTGATCTTCGCTTAAAGCTTGATTGGACAAGTTTTCGCTATGCGCCTTCGGATCTTTTTGGTCTGGGAAAAGTTTTATTGTTTGCCAATGTTTGCGATAAAGATGGTAGTTTATATGAGGGTGATTTTAGGGCTAAACTTTTTAGCCTTTGTCGGGATCTTGCCGCAAAAGGGATAATGGTAAATATTGCTCCAGAGATTGAAGGGTTCTTATTTAAGGGGACTAAGGCAGAACAGGTATTTGATGAAAAAGAAGGTTTTGAACTGGTAACTTCCAGTGGTTATTATAGCTCACTGCCTCAGGATATTTTGCGTCAATTTATCGATAAGTTTTCTGAAGTTCAGCGAGCGCTGGGTTTTGAGAATGAAAAAGATCATCCAGAGGTAGCTCCTTCCCAGTTTGAGCTTAATTTCCGCTATACCGGCGCGCTTGATACTGCCGATCAAATTCAACTTTATAAACTTTTAGCCCGTCAGGTTGCTAGTACGATGGGGTTAACGGCCTGCTTTTTACCAAAGCCGATACAGGGCATTAATGGCAGTGGTATGCATACAAACATCTCCCTTTCTAAGGAGGGAAGAAACATGTTCTATGATGAAAAAGGTAAGTATCAGCTTTCTGATATGGCTTACCGCTTTGCAACAGGGATTTTATACTATGCCAATGATTTGTGTCTGGTTATTAATTCCAGTGTAAATGCGTACCGCCGTTTGGATCCAGCTTATGAGGCTCCGAATGAGATTAAAATGTCGGCAACTGATCGTGGTTCCATGATCCGTATCCCTATTGGTAATGAAAAAAGTTCACGTATTGAAGTGCGAACGGTAGCCCCGGATGCTAGCCCATATTTAGCTCTTTATATCTTAGTGAAGGCCGGTTTAAGCGGTATGGAGGCCTCTGATATGGAGTTTAAAGCTATGGAAAAGAAAGTATATGGTGGGGAGATTGCTAAACTTCATGGTGAGATATATCTAGCGTTGGAAGATTTTATGCAGAGTGATTTTATGATTCAGGCGATGGGAAAGGCCAACCATGGAAAATATGCTTCATTGAAACTGACTACGGCTCACCGTAGTCCTAGAAATTTAGGTACCACAGTGAAACGTGGTGAGGTTATCTACCATCATGATGTTACCAATCAGTCTATCTGGGGGGGGTTTTAGATGTGTTGGTATAGCTGCTGCGTAGCATGAACAATGGCTTTGATATCATTGTGCCCATGCCCGCAGCAGCCGCTTACAATTTTGAGTTGGAGGTTATGTCGTTCTCCAAAAGTTGCGATGTGTTGAGCATTTGCTTCCCTGTTTATAACGCCCTGTATGGGGGCGTTAGCGCTGTCCAACACCCATGGATCGGTTGTTTGATCAGCATTGGGATAGTAGATGGTAATGTGTTGCTTGCCTGTTGGGCAAAGGCTCTCCATGCCGTTATTGGCACTAAGATGTCGACTGCAATTAAAACCAAAGGTAACTCCTTCATGAGCATTTAAAGCGGCTTCGATGGCTGCTGCAATATGGCTCTCATCCCCCATTAAACGTCCTTGAGCGTTCAGTACAAAACTTATGGCAGCTTGGGGAACACCTGCATATTGAGCAGCTAGTGCTGCTGCTACTGCTTGGTTTGTGCTATTCACGGTTTCAAAGATAGGCATGGCGTTGTGCCGTGTGGCAGCTTTGGCTTGGCGTTCGTGGAACTTTGCTATTTTCTGTATGGTGTCCTTTGGTGTGTAGACGTAGCAATCACCACATGGTCCCGCCCACATAACGCGCTGTATGGAAGCCCCGTCTTGATGTTGTGCTAAAAATTCATCTAAAAGTCCAAACTGGGCATTTATAATGTCAGGATATTTGCTTTCATCTGCATTTCTGGCACGGAAGGTATCGGGTGAAAGTACGGTTGCCCCAGCTGCTAAGTTGCGTTTAATTATCTCTTCTCTCAGCTCGATAGCTCTTTTTTTAAGATGTGGATCAAGTACGGATTGAGGGTGAGCTAGTGGAGAATGAGTGCCTTCTTGTTCTTCGATGTATGTTCCAAACGGTATACCTAAGACTTGCATAATGGGAGAAATTACATAATAAAAAACCCTCGTTTGTGGCGAGGGTTGAAGTGGTTTATATGCTATTTTATCAAGAACACATCAGCCTTCGCCAAGAACGCATCATTTGCATCATCATGCTCATCATGAAGTTTGGGCGGCTGTTTGTGGAAGAAAGATTTTTCATCAGAATACTTTGGTTGCCAAAATTATAATAAAAAAACAGGGAGAGTCAATAAATGTTTTAGGCAGAAATCTAGGTATTATTTTCTATATATTTTTTATAGTTCTCAAGAATGGCTTGCCATCCGTCTTTTTGTAGATCGATGGAGTTGCTGTATTCGATGTCGAAGGTTTCAGTTATTTTGATGCCGTTTGGCTGTTTGGTGAACTGAATTTTTACGTGACGGCCGCCTTCGATATCATATTCGATTAATTCATAGGCTTTTACATTAGTGTAGACGCCGTTAAAGTTGAAGCTGGCGCTTTTGTCTTTTGCAGCCATAGTGGTTGAAAATTTTCCGCCGGTTCGTATGTCGTTTTCGGCATGTGGTGCTTCCCAATCGTCGGAGGCAAAAGCCCACTTGGTGATATGTTTTGGCTCGGTCCAGGTTTCCCACACTTTTTCGATAGGCGCATTGACGATGGTTTCTACCGTAATGTTGGTGTGTGATTTTGCTTCTTTTTCGACAATTTCTTTGAGCTTTTGCAGGGCTTTTGGCCAGACCTCTTCAAACATTTTGGCATATTTTTCATCGATATCCAACTCTACGGATACTTCAGTTCCGTCATCTATTGTTTTAAAAGTGTAGTTTTCTTGCGCGCCTACCCATGCTTTTACCTCTGGGCTTTCCATGTCCACTTTGCCATCTTGAATCATGCCCAAATGTTCAATCGAAATATATTCATGTAGGCGATTTTCCCTGATGCGGCTTACCATTCCCCCAAGTTCCCCTTTGTCGTTCGGTCCTAAAAATTTAATGTCTGCGCCTTGCTCCCAACTACCTTCAAAATAGGATCCTGGCGAAAAAACTTCCGTCCATTGGCGGTAGGTAACGTTACTTAACATGATGTCCCATACTTTTTGTTTTGGCGCGTTAATGGTTATTGTGAAGTGTTGTTTTGACATTATGTATAAAGTTAAAGATTACGAGTTTTTATTTTAGCAAATTTTTTTAGATATTTAAAATAGTGAAGCTTAATCTCTTATTGGTCGATAAATCTTTAATCTTACATCTTTAAAAAGATCGGGAGGGAAAAAATATTTATCACAATTCTGATCTAAAAGAACACGTTGAGCTGCAATGCTATAAGGAACTTCAATTACGATAGCATCTTCTCTAGAACGTTCATCAGTAGTCCACCCTCTTAGGGCAAAATCTAAGGCAAGTCCGCCATTGTGAATTCCGGTAAAATCTATCGAATTTCCAAAAGTTCCTGGATTTAGTTGAAAAGCCATGTTAGTAATAAAAAAACCATCATCTGAAATTTTTTCTTCTGGCCTTAATAGTAAATTTCTAGCTAAGGCGCCTCTGTAAATATGCCGAGACTTTAACTGGGATTTTTGAATTGTAGGTAGATTATTGGCAAATTCTTGAGCCAGTATTTGCTGTCTTTGGAATAATGCAGATTTTTCTGCACGTAATTTGTTTAAATCGTCAGAGTTTAATTTTAAGAGAGGTGATCGTTTTTCAGCCCATAGTTGATAAAATACTTTATTTCCCCCGCTTTCTTCAATTGTAAGTCTTAATTCTGCTAATGCTTCTAAACGAGTTT
>CAYMDR010000007.1:20009-22233 GCA_964389195.1 uncultured Candidatus Peribacteria bacterium
CTTGATCTCTTTCTTTTAGTTTTTCTTCTAATGCCAAAACTTGATTACAGCAATCTATATATTCTAAAGCTGCTTTTAAAGCACTTTCTGAAATAGTATTTACCATTAGAAAAAACTAAAGGATGATACCTTAGTTTTTTTCTGGCATTTTGTCAATTAGGCTCAAGCTGAAGGCACAAATATTACTTATTGCCCTCATACGCCTCTTTCAACTTGGCGATATCGAACTTTTTCATTTTCAGAAAGGCTTCGGTGACGCGGGTGATTTGTTCGGGTGTGCCTTTGCTCATCATTTCATCCATTTCTACGGGCACTACCTGCCAGGAAACGCCGTATTTGTCTGTGAGCCAGCCGCATTGTTCTGATTTGGGGTCGGCGGAAAGTTTTTCCCAGTAATAGTCTATTTCTTCTTGGTTCTTGCAGTGGACGATGAAGGACACGGCTTCATTGAAACTAAATTCGTGTTTATGTGCGCTATCCATGGCGATGAACCATTGATTTTCCAGTGTAAAGTCGGTGAACATAATGGTTCCTTCCTTGTCAGGTTCCATGCCGGCAGGGTAGCGTGCTATCGTGCCGCGTTTTGCATCTTTGAATATGGAAAGGTAAAAATTGGTCGCTTCTTCGGCTTTACCACATACATCTCCAACAAACAGCATCGATGGAATGATGGCTGGTCGTTTTTCACCTTCGGGTTTGGTGAGAATTAGCTGCCAGGAAACGCCATATTTGTCCTGTATCCAGCCATAGTGTTCACTGAAAGGGTATTTGTCCAAAGGCATTAAAACTTTGCCCCCCTCTGAAAGTTTTGCCCATACGGTATCGAGTTTGGTTTTGGCATCTTGGTCTTGCGATGGATCAAAATTAACCATGAAGGATATTGATGGGTTGAGTTTAAAGTAAGGCCCCGCGCTTATGGACATAAATGAATAGCCCCATAAGGTAAAGGATACGATATCGCAATCTCCGGATGGAGTGTCGTGGATAGTTCGCACGTTGGTTATTTGTGATTCGGGAAATATCGATGTGTAAAATTCGGCGGCTTCCTTTGCTTCTTTGTCGTACCATAGGTGAGGGATAATTTTTTGCATGTGGTGGAATTAATTTATGAGCATAAGTAATCTTTTACCATATAAACGGCAGCAAGCGGTAGCGGGTCTTTTTTTGATAGGCGGTGTAGCCGGGTAGATTTTTGGCCAGGAACTTTTCTTCATCCAGCAATCGCCAAATGAGTGCCGGAACAATTATGATTATCGCGAATAATCCCCACCATGAGCCAAGGGGCCTGTTGAGATAACTTTTTGGCCTTCAGTGATTTGAATGGTGGACCCGCCATAGGTATTCACTTTAAACACAAAAAAGATCAGTAAAAATCCTAAGGCAATGGCCGCGTCTCCAAGTAATGAAACGAAAGCTGGTACTGGTGACCAACCAAAACGATAATCAACTACCGGAAAAACTAGCAGAACCGTAAATCCAATCATCGCAAAAAACATGATGATTTTTTGCGTCGGTTCTTTTTCGGCTTTTGGTCCAACATGCATGCGTCGTTCAAGCAGTTTCGGGTCGTGTTTCGCTAAATAAATAGTGATAGAGCCTGATGCTATTACGAACACAGCCATAAATACCCATCCCTGCCAGTAGTTAACGGTTCCGGCAGCGATAAAAAGGAGTGCGGCCAACGAGATACTTCCAAGAATGCTAGATCTAAGTGCCTGGGCGTTTAGTTTGGTCATAAGTGGATTATAGCAAATGGTTGATGCTGTTACATCGGTTCTAGCAGTACTCCATTTTTGGCTACTGAAGGTTCGGTACACATGGAACGGTTAAAGCAGCAGGGTCTTTTCATGCCAGCTTTGAGTTTGGAAAGGGCTACTTCGATCCGTTTTTTGCGTGTTTTGTCTTGGTTGGTTGAACGTATCCATCGAATCCAATCCCAGCGTGCCATTGGGGTAGTATCAAGCCAACTAGCTTGCGCTTGTGGAGTTGTAGCGAGTGCCTTTTGTAAATCCGCTGGGACTTGGGGTTCGGGCCATTCTTTTGTGGATTCGATTTCTAAGGTAACAGTGTCTCCCACTTTTACTTTAGCCGCTTTGCTTAAATTTTTATCAATCGCGAGCCAGTGACTTCCTTTGCCATCCGGTTCAAGCGCGGTGAAAAGTGGCGCGTCATTGATTGTACCTTTTACCATGACGATCCCCCGGGATGGCAGCTTGGTGCTGGC
>CAYMDR010000007.1:22243-23974 GCA_964389195.1 uncultured Candidatus Peribacteria bacterium
AGGTAGTATCAGAAGCGTCAAGGAGTTGATGGTAACGAGTTTTGCTTTAAAATTGATAGGCATTGGTTATTTTGTAACAAGATACCAAACGACCAGTGCAAGAGCGCTCCACCAACCAAGATCGGAAAAAATAAGACTGATGAGTATTTTTCTTTGCCAAGACTTTGGCAAAAGTTCACTTGCTCGACCCTCTTTTTCTTGACGCAAAAGATACGGGCTCACGCGGAAAGACAAAAATAAGCCATTGAGTATAAGCACGATAGCAATTGCGGAAAGATATATTGGTACACCGGCAAAGGGCGTGTTTCTAAAAAATATAATACCGCCAATTACCGTCAGACCAATACCAGCCCAGATCATGGGTTTAGTTACTTTGTGCGTCCGGGTGGTGGCCTCAGTCCAATAGTTGGATTTTCGTCCTAAAAATCCGTGAATATCAATAACGGTCACTGCACCAAGGCCGATAATAAATCCAGCGATAAAAATAAATAGTCCGATGAAATCTAGGTAGATCATAATAATTTTCTAGGGAGTGGAATAAACATGCTGGTCTTTCGTTTATATTCCTCGAATTCCAGATGCTCTGCCATCTTTTTTTCCAGCATGGGTATACCGGAAACCTTTAGGATGAGAAAAGTAATGGTAAGGGGACTTATAATGCCGAAAATACCGTTTGGTATGGAGAGAGCGATAAGCCAAATACCCCACCACTGCGTTACTTCACCAAAATAATTAGGATGGCGGGTATATGCCCACAGACCGCTTTGCATCAGCTTACCTTTGTTTTGCGGATTTTTGAGAAACTGTGTAAGTTGGGCATCGCCCACGGTTTCAAAATAAAAGCCAAAAAGCCAGACCGCTGCGCCGATAAAATCGAGTATGCCAAGGGGTCCCTCGGTATTTTTATTTATCATAAGTACCGGTAAGACAATAATAGAAAGGAGCACCCCTTGTAAAATATACACTTGAAAGTAGGAACGCAGATAAAACCACTTACCCCAATCTGTACGCCATTTTTGGTATCGATAATCTTCCGGTTTGCCTTTGTTTCGCTGGTGAATATGCCAGGCTAGACGTAAGCCCCAAATACTCACAAGGAAACAAACAATTAGCTGTCTTGATCCGTTGCTATTTGCAAGATAAAAAGATGCCCAGGTCATTATTACAAATCCTAATCCCCAAGCTACGTCAGCCACATCATTTCTTTTTTTGGTTAGAGCAATGATGAACCATAGACTCATGTACAAAAATAATAGTAGAGCAAGGGTTAGGTAATAATTCATAGGCCGATTTTATGAGCAATAAAATAGGTCACGATAGATACAGAAGCCGCAAGCACTGCTCCCCATATTAGGTCAACGATCGTTACCAAAAGTGGCCAATCTTTAGCCACTGCTAAATTGGTGAGGTCATAAGTGGCATAACAAACCAGTCCGAACATCGCACCAAAAAGAAGGGCGTACGTCCATGACCTTTTTTCCATGGCTGGAGAGATGACAAATACCACTAAGCCAGCAATGAAAATTAGATAAAAAATTATAGCTGCGGTCCAATTTACATCCGGCTTCATCAAACCACCGATTTGCGTGCGATAAAAATCCTTGGCCACTAAACCAAGCCAGATCATGTCTAGAGTAAAGAAGACAGGTAACGCAATCGCGAAAAGTTTTATAAACGTATTAGCGGTTTAAGTAGGTGATGGTCAGTTGCAAACAGGTGGCAAAAGTACCC
>CAYMDR010000008.1:0-23803 GCA_964389195.1 uncultured Candidatus Peribacteria bacterium
CGTGCCCACAGCTTTTTAAGTATGCTTGAAGTGCTGGCTTTTTTTGAATAGCCTTAAGATAAAAGTTTTGGCGCTGTTCTTTGGCCATAAGATTTTGACTTTTACATTCTTGTTCAAGTAAAGGCGCTACGCGATCCTCCATAAAGGTAAAAACGCTTTCTAGTCCTTGGTGGTCAACCGGAACGCCCATGTTTACTAATTTGCCTTTGGAATCTACAAATTCTACATCGGCAATGCCGCCGGTGATGTGGCATGTTATGCCATAAGGATCTAAAGGGAGATCAATAAGCTCCAGGTTGGCAGCTGCGATAATGATTGCTGGTGAGAGCTTTTGGGGAAAGTTTTTGGCATGGTACTTTTTTGGTATTACATAAGAAAAAAATATATCAGCTTCCCATATGTATTTTTCTAATTGAGCGATCGTTTGCTGATCTGTTTTTCCTTCACAGGCATTTTTTAGCAACTTTTTGAACGCTACTAAGGTTATTTCATCGCGGTTTTTTATAACCTGCTCGATGCCCCAACAGAACCCTTTTTGTTGTACGGTCCAAGGTCGAAATGGGTCGGTAACACGTATTTGCCAGTTGGTCATCGCCTGCAAATTTTGATTAAAAGTTTTTAAGTGTAAAAGTGCCGGCTGGCGTAAAAATAAACGTGAATCTTTCGTCCATCCCAAATTAAAATACATTGGCCGGGTCAAAATATCTTTTTCGATGGGCACTAGAGGGTCGCACAAGCCATCAAGATTTTCATCAGGTTTTTTATTGCGAAAATCGAAAACCCCTCCACCAATGGGAACATTGGAAAGATTATATCCAAAATAAGGCAGTTCAGTATTGGCGAGAAGGGAGAGGGTGTGTGGCATGCTCTAATATTATAAAGGTGTTTGTATGGTCTTTTTAGGGTATTCCTATTGACAATTTTAGAAAACAGTGTTTTAATTCGGACTTAGCTATTTTTCTCTAAAAATATGTCAGTAGAATTTAATGCTCCTATTGTTGTAGGTTCTCGTGAAGGCCTGGATGATGCGGTTATTGCAGAAAGGATTGAGGCACCTGAGCAACTTGTTGATTTGGGTGAGATATTACGAGATAGAAAAGTTACAGAAATAGCATTGATGAATGTGTATGCTGAAGGTTCAGGGGCGTTCCCGGGAGTTACTGATCCGGCGCTATTTCAAAATGGCATTGGAGGGTCTGGTAAAATTTTAGTTACCGAAGCTGTTGCCGATGGTGTGATACGGGCAGCAGAGGCCTTAAAAGGATCTCGTGCAAGATTAGCAGTTCATAGTGGTTTGCTTACTCCAAGGCAACAGTTTAGAAAATTTCGTGATATTCAGGAACAGGCTTTGGCAGGTAAAGAGCAGCCAAGTATTTTGGATGAGGTGTTGGCTGGTCGTCGTGGTGATGTTGGTGGGTCTGTAGCAAAACTTGCGCCAAATCGTCTTAAAGCTCAAATTGCACGATTTGCCCGTGAAAATAGAGAAGAATTAATATCAGTATTTGCTATCCTTAAACCTGGAGAGCTTGCCACTGATAAGGATTTGAGAGCATTGGCTGTAGATGTTTTAACCTATCGTGAAAACCGCAAGTTAACTTCTGGCAATCTTGATATAAGTACCGCAACTTCCGTCCATAATCTGGGAAGGAGTGTTAATTTAGGTTTGTACCATCCTGAAACTGGAGATGTTTTAAATATGGGTGCTGGACTTGATATGGATACGCCAGCTTTGGGTGTAGCTTGGTTTGAACAGCATAAGCTTAATCATTACCGAGCTTTGGTAGCACAAGATCCTGCTTTACAACGCTTTTTGAAAGCTCTGGGTGTGACAGATGTTAACGATAGAGTTTTTCAGGAAATTGTTAATAATCGTAGAACGCTTTGGAATGGGGTTCGTTCGGTTCTTGATGCTGATGGTAAGCCTTTCTTTGATTTTTATGATGGAGAGTCCGGCCATTTTACCGGTAAGGCCAAGGGCGATATGAATAGAGAAGAGGCTTGTCGTCAGGCTGAAGAGCTGGGGTAAGCTAAGGCTTGGTGATATCTACAAGGTTGTATTAGGTATTTATTTCAATCCTCGTATCTCTCCACCCATGTTTTGCAGTGCGGCGAAGATGGCTTGTTGGATGTGTTTCATTTCTTCGTCTGTGAGGGTGCGGTCGTTGGCGCGGAGGATGACTTTGCAGGCGAGCGCCTTTTTATTTTCGGGGATACCTTGCCCTTGGTAGAAGTCGAAGAGTTCAACTGAGTGGATCAGGTTTTTGTCGATATTGGCAATAGTTTTTTGAATTGCCCCGATTTCTGCGTCATGGTTCATGAGTACAGAGATATCGATTTCGATTTCAGGGAATTTTGGTAGAGGTGTATATTTGGTCTCTTTTTGCTGTGCTGCTGCAAGTTGGGTAAAATTGATTTCAAAGATGGCAATGTTGGTATTTTCGATATCGTGATTTTTGGCAACAAGAGGGTGGAGTTCGAAAACGCGGGCAAGAGCCGTTGTGTCATCGTGGCCTTTGAAATAGTATTCGGCGTATTTGTTGGGATGAGCATACGTACAAAGAGTTTGGCCTTTGCGTAAGCCGATACCGGCTAGGTGAAATTGCCCTAAGAAGCTTTCTAGTGCACCTTTTGCTTCGTAAAAAATTTCCTGACTTAGAGGTGAATTGGTGACTTTTAGCTTTTTATTGCGTACGATAACGCCGCAGATTTTTTTTTCTTCAAGCGGAAAATATTCTTGCAAATCCTGATAGGTGCGACCGACTTCAAAGAGTTTGAACTGGTCGAAGTTTTTTAAATTATGGGCGATATTTTTAAGCATATTTGGTACTAAACTTACACGTAAATGGGTCTGGTCTTCGGAAAGGTAGTTCTTGATTTTTACATGTAATTCTTCCGGGATGAGCGCTTTTTGGATATCTTTTAGGCTGTAAAAAGAGTAGTTATAGACCTCGTTAAATCCAAGGCCATAAGCCAAAATTTGGCGTGCGAAATGTTTTAATTTACGTTCACGGTTTTCTGGGGGAAGTTTTATGGGAAGTTCTGGAAGTTGAGGTTCAATATTGTCATAGCCGTGCATGCGGGCAACCTCTTCTACCAAATCATCTTCGATATTTATATCTTTGGTGGCGCGGAAGGTTGGTACTTCTACCCGGATTTTTTTGCCTTTTAACTCTACTTTAAATTCAAGACGTTCCAGAATATCTTTAATTTCTGTGGTTTCAATGTTTTTACCGATTTTGGAGGTGAGTTTTTTTAAATCTACATTTACAGTTATTTTTTTATCTTTAAAATTTTTAATATCGATAGGAGCACTTACCACTTTGGCGGAAGGGCAGATTTGTAGAATGAGTTCGATGGTTCGGTAGGCAGCCTGCTGCGCTAAATGTGGATCTAGGCTTTTTTCAAAACGTTGAACGGCTTCGGTGCGTAGGCCAAGTTTTACCGAAGTTTTGCGCACAGATGAAGGTTGAAAGGTTGCAGCCTCCAGGATAATACGAGTAGTTGTAGCATCGATTTCTGAATTGTTACCTCCCATTACGCCGGCGATAGCGATAGCTTTTTTGTGGTCAGCAATGAGCAGCATTTCGCTGTCTAATTTACGAGTTATGCCATCTAGTGTGGTTATTTCCTCATTACTTTTAGCGGTGCGTACAATGATGCCTCCCTCAATTTTATCAGCATCAAAAGCATGGAGTGGCTGTCCTAATTCGGCCATTACATAGTTGGTGATGTCCACAATATTGTTGATAGGACGATACCCGATGCTCTGTAATTTTTTTTGCATCCAGTCCGGTGATGGCTCTATTTTAATGCCATCAATTGGCACTCCGATATAGCGGAAACAAAGTTTTTTGGCTTTGACTTGAAAGGCTGAGTTTGGCTCGGCGGTTATTGCGGGTGGAAAATTTACGTGTGGCTGGATCGGTTTCAGTGGATTTTTTGTAATAGCAGCCATTTCTCTAGCAATGCCGTAATGTCCCCATAGATCAGGACGGTGGGTGAGCGACTTATTGTCTACCGTGAAGATGATGTCATTTTTACCAAAAATTTCCGCAAGTGGTGTTCCTGCAGCAGCGTTTGTATTTGAAAGATCTAAAATACCATCAGATTTTTCTCCAGGTTTGCCAAGGCCAATCTCTTCAGCGGCGCTAATCATGCCATAACTTTCCACGTCACGTATTTTGGCTTTTTCTAGAGTGATAAGCTCTCCTTCGCCGTGCCATCGTACTTTAGATCCTATGAGCGCAACGGGGACTAACATACCTACTTTGATATTGGAAGCTCCGCAGACTATTTGTAAAGTTTCTTTGCCGACGTCGGTTTTGGTGATTTGCAATTTTGTGGCGTTGGGGTGAGGAAGAATTTCTAAGATTTTTCCTATTACCATGTTTTCAAAATCTTTAGCTTGATCTTCAAACCCCTCTATTTCCGCTGTATGTAATGTAAAAAGTCGGCTTAATGCTTGAGGTGTTAAGTTTTTAGGTATATCAACAAACTCTTTGATCCAATTGAGGGAAATTTTCATAGCGTGTCTTTAGAATGTGGGTGAGTGGAGGCTGTGTGAGGTGATGTGGGGTTGGTAGGTTCAGGCGCCGGATGGGTTGGCACTGGGTCTTTTGCTCCATACTTGTGGATGAGCAGAATAACGGCGATATTTTCCACGGAAAAAGCTGTAAACAGCATCGCAATAAATATATTTCTCTGAATAATGCCGTAGGTTAAAAGTAAAAGGTGTCCGATTGCAATGATGATCCAGGTTTGCAGACTAAGATCTTTGGCCTTTTTAGTTTTAATAATTTTGTAAAGTTGAGGATAGTAGGCAATTAATAAGAAAACAGCTCCCGTAATGCCGATAATATCTAAATAAAGTTCTGGATTCATAGAGTTTAAAATTGTTGGGTAAAGCGCAGATCCCCACCTTGGAGTTGGCGAATATCATCAATGCCGTAGCGCATCATAACGAGGCGTGTGAGGCCAAAACCAAAGGCCCAGCCTTGGTATACGCTGCTGTCGATACCTCCTGCTTTTAAAACATTAGGATGTACCATGCCTGCGCCCATAAATTCAAGCCAGCCGGTGCGTTTGCATACGCTGCAGCCTTTGCCACTGCAAAGCAAACAGGAAAAATCCAGTTCCAGTCCTGGCTCTACAAAAGGGAAATAACCTGGGCGAAAGCGTACATTTACCTCTTTGCCAAAAAGGCGGCTTAAAAACTCTTTCATAACGCCTTTTAAGTGTGCCAATGAAATATTTTTGTCGATTAAAAGTCCTTCCACTTGGTAAAAAGTGGAGTCGTGACTAGCATCGGTGGCTTCGTAACGGAAAACACGACCCGGTACAATAATGCGAAGTGGTGCTCCGTATTTTTCCATGGTGCGTATCTGTACTGGCGATGTATGGGTGCGCAGCACCATGCGGCCATGCTTTTCATGTTCTTTATCCTGGACGAAAAAAGTATCTTGCATATCACGAGCCGGGTGATCGGCAGGGATGTTGAGTCCTTCAAAATTGTAGTATTCACTTTCAACTTCGGGGCCGTCCATAATAGCAAACCCCATGGTGTTAAAAATATGTTCAACCTCTTGTTGAACTTGAGAAAGTGGATGAATATGCCCAAGTTCTTGCGGTATGCCTGGTGCAGTGAGATCAAAGAATTTACCCGTGAGTTGTTTTTGAATTTCAATAGTTTCTAATGCTTGTTTTTTGGCAGCGAAGGCTTCTTCCAGGTTTTTTTTGATTTGATGTGAGAATTGGCCGATGGTACGTTTTTCTTCATCAGATAGATCCTTGATGCCTTTTAAAATGGTGGTGATTTCGCCGCTGCGGCCAAAATATTTTACTTCGGTATCTTTAAGATTTTGCAAAGTGGAGGCACTGCCAATTTCTTGGATGGCCTGACTTTCAAGTTTTTGAAGGAGTTCTTTCATGGAAAACATCATAAATGCGAGCTTTACTTTACGATAGAACGGGTTTTAATTCAATGCTTGCATAAAGCTTGCACAAAAAAACCTCGCTTTTTTAGAGCGAGGTTTTTAAATTTCGATGTTAAGGGTTCGAACTAACGAACAGCATCCTTAAGAGATTTACCAGCTTTGAAAGCAGGAAGCTTCATAGCAGGGATCTTGATTTTTTCGCCTGGGTTACGTGGGTTTACACCAGTACGAGCAGCACGCTTTGAAACACGGAAAGTTCCAAAACCTGTGATAGTTACATTTTCGCCCTTTTTAAGAGATTTTGTAACGTTCATAAGAACAGCTTCCAAAACTTCAGTAGCCGCCTTTTTAGTTACACCAGCTGCTTGAGCCGCAGCATTTATGAGATCTTGCTTTGTCATAAGCCAGATTTGATTAAGAAATAAATATTTAAGACCAGTGGCATTATAGAAAACCTGATACTAAATGCAAGTTTATTTGAGCAGTAAGGCGATTATTGCATATTGGTTGTGCTATTTTTAAATTGGTAATTAGTTCTAATGTCTTATCTAAGCCAAAAAACGACCTCTTGTCTTTTTTCAAAAATATATTGGAGTTTGATTTTCCGCTTGTATATCAGAGAATTAATTAATGGGTGGTGTCAAATGGTTTTTATCCCCCTTGTACTTAGAACTTTCTAGTGCGCTCCTTGACTTAAAAGGTGATGTATATTAATAATGTCTGAACGTAAGTCTTGTATGTAATTTGTCACTTTTAGATTATGGCTGAAAACTTGGTTATTGTAGAGTCTCCAGCGAAAGCTAAGACTATTTCTAAATTCTTGGGAAGTAAATATATTGTTCGTGCATCGATGGGGCATGTGCGTGATTTACCAAAGTCAAAGATTGGGATTGATATCGAAAATAAATTTGAGCCAACGTATATTGTTTCAATGGATAAAAAAAAGGTGATTAAAGAGTTAAAGGGGTTTTGTAAAAAGGGAACCAAAGTTTTCCTGGCAACTGATGAAGACCGTGAAGGAGAGGCTATTGGCTGGCATTTGTTGCGTGCTCTTGATATTGATACTAAAAAGACGGAGGTGCAGCGCATCGTTTTCCATGAAATTACGGAGGGTGCGATTAAAGAGGCGCTAAAAAATCCTCGCCAGCTGGATCAGGACTTGGTTGATGCCCAGCAGGCGCGCCGTGTGCTTGACCGTTTGGTAGGTTATGAACTTTCACCTTTGCTTTGGAAGAAGATTCGCTATGGGCTTTCTGCGGGGCGTGTGCAAAGTGTAGCGGTGCGTTTGATCGTGGATAGAGAACGTGAAATTCGTGCTTTTAAACCTGTTGAATACTGGAGTATTAACGGCCTTTTTCTTAAGGCAAAAGAGGAGTTTGAAGGGGTTTTAGTAAAGTATAAAGGTAAAGAGTTAAAGATTGGTAATCAGCAAGAGGCCGATAAGGTTATGGGTGCTATTAAAAATGCTGAGTATAAGGTTACGAAAGTTGAACAGAAAGATGTAAAACGAAGTCCGGCTCCGCCTTTTATTACGTCTACGTTACAACAAGAAGCTTCCCGTAAGCTTGGTTTTTCCGTGAAGAAAACCATGATGTTAGCGCAGCAATTATATGAAGGTGTGGAGATTGCGGATGGCGTTACTGGTCTTATCACTTATATGCGTACCGATTCGGTGAATCTTTCTAAGGTGGCTTTAGCACAAGCTAAAGAGGTTATCACGAAAGAGTTTGGCAAAGAGTATGCGTTGGAGCAACCGCGTTTATATAAAGGGCGAAAAGGGGCGCAAGAAGCGCATGAGGCGATCCGTCCGGTGAATTTAGCCTTAAAACCGGAAGAGGTGAAAGAGTATCTGGATAAAGATCAGTTTCATATCTATGAAATTATTTGGAAACGAACGTTGGCCTGCCAAATGCAGGACGCTAAATTAAAGGCTTTGGGTGTGGATATTACCCCTTTTGTTAAAGCTGAAACTACCGACTATACTTTTAGAGCCACAGGACAAACGATTGAGTTTCCAGGTTTTATGCGCGCCTATGTGGAAGGCTCCGATCATCCTGAGGAAGAATTATTGGATAAAGAAAAATTGCTGCCTGCCCTGGCGGAAGGGGATAAAGTTGATCTTAAAGAGGTTATTCCAAATCAACATTTTACTAAGCCACCTGCTCGTTATACGGAGGCCAGTCTGGTGAAAAAATTGGAAGCGGAAGGTATTGGTCGTCCATCTACGTATGCTCCTACCATTACCACCGTTATCACTCGTGGCTATATCGAAAAAGAGGCGAAGCAATTAAAACCTACCGATTTGGCGGAAGTTGTTACGGATATGTTGGTAGCGCATTTCCCAGCTATTGTTGATTATAAATTTACGGCTGAAATGGAGGAATCACTGGATGAAGTTGCCGAGGGTAAAAAGCAATGGGTGCCTTTGATTAAAGATTTTTATATTCCTTTTCATAAAATTATTATGGAAAAAAATGAAACCTTAAAAAAAGAGGATATTGTTAACTTGGAAGCTACTGACGAGAAATGTGAAAAATGTGGAAAACCGATGATTGTGAAACTGGGAAGATTTGGAAAATTTTTGTCTTGCTCTAATTATCCTGAATGTAAAAATGCTAAGCCGATGGTTGGTGGCGTTGTTGTTGAAAAAACCGAAGAGCAAAAGGAAATGGCGCGTAAATTAAGTGGTAAAAAGTGTGATAAGTGCGGTGAGCTTATGGAGATTAAGAATGGCCGTTATGGTGAGTTTTTGGGATGCAGTGCTTACCCTAAGTGTAAAAATATTCAGTCAATTGTAAAGCCTACGGGTGTAAAATGCCCCGCTTGTGGTGATGGTCAGATGATAGAACGTCATGCGCGCAAAACTGGTAAGGTTTTTTACGGCTGTAATGGCTATCCTAAGTGTAAAAATGCGATTTGGGATAAACCTACCGGCGAAATTTGTAAAAAATGTAAGGGTTTAATGGTCATGAAGAAGGATGAAGAGGTTTGCAGTAATTGCGATAAAGTGGTAAAATAATAGGATTAAAAATTAAAACAAATACCACATGCGCCCTATGCTTTTTTCTCAATCGGTTTTAGTTGCAGCCGTTTTTGCGGTTGTGGCTTTTAGTGCTACTTTCTCTATACCGAGTGTTTATGCCGATGTTGCTCCATGTTATGACATTGTCGGTTATACGACGGTTTATCCGTCTAATGGTGTAGCTAACTCTGGCATTATTAATTTTAATGCTGCTTATGAGCCAAGTTCGCAGTACGCCGCTTGTTCACGCAGTGTTGGCAATGGGACTGTCCAATTGGAGGGCTGGGTATGGAATACTAATTTGGGTTGGATTAGTTTGCGTTGTGCCGATGAAGATAATGATGCGGCAACGGTTAATACCAATGCTACGGTGAGTTGTGGTACAGAAACCTATGGAGTGACCATGGATCTTGATGATGGTCAACTTCATGGTTATGCCTGGGGGGATGCTATTGGTTGGATAAGCTTTAATTGTGCTGATGATGCCGGTGGGTGTACAGCCCAAAATAACCATTTAGTACGTGCTGAAACGGACTTGGATTGTCCAGGTGGGGTGTATAGCAGTTCTACCTATCCAACTCCTCCTAACTGCCCGGATCATGTGGTTGAAGATGCTTTTGCCTGGAGTGATAGTGTTGGTTGGTTTGATATGAGTGGCATCGCCATTCCTTTTACTTTGCCAGTAGATCCGTTGCCTGAAATTATTCCAGTTCCGGCTGATGTAAGTTTTACGGTGGATGCACAGGTGTATCCTGACCCCAATACAGTTGTTAATGTTCCTGTTGCTAATAATAGTGATCAGTATGAGGTGCGTGTGGCGGTAAATGATGCCCTCGGAGCTTCTGTTGTGGATGGTGCCCAATATAATATTGATATAACGCCAGTGTGGGCTGAAGATACGGTAAAAATGGATCAAACGGTTAACGGTGCTACCGGCAATTATAGTGCAAACAATAATGGTGCGGTAACAAAACCTTTAGATGATAATGCTTTTACAGCTGGTGGCGATTTTAATGCGGGTGCGGGTTATTACTATGGTGTTGTTACCTCAAAAGCGCCTACGACTAATATGAATGTTTATGATGATGCGAGCGATACTTTTGCTCCGGTAAATAACGAGACATTTTATTTGCCTGCCAGTGGTTTTGATCATTTGGAACCAAATAATTTACGCTTAGCCGGCGTCGATCTTAAAATTACCGATATAGCGACTGGTAATTGTGTGTTGCCACCTTTAGTGCCTCCTGCCGTTGGTCCTTGTACTATGGCGGCGAGCTTCCCGGTAAGTACCGGAAACGACTTTAAGTTTGCTCCGGCAACTGCTGTTACGATGCTTAAAAATACTAGCGCGCAGGTTCCAAATAATATTTTGCATGGGCAGAATTCCGTCCAAAATCAGGTTTTGGCGACATCGGTGTGTAATTTAGATTCGAGCGGCTGTGCCAATGTAAATATTATGATGCAAGCGGGGATTGATGCTCCCTATACGTTAACCTTTGATGATAACGATCCTTTGACCATGGATGGCTCAATTTTGAGTTTCATAACTTCGGGGACACAAACTTTGAAGTTACTTCCAAGTTGTAGCGGAGGGTGCGTAGACGGAGAGAACCCATATCTTTATTCTTTGGTAGATATTGGTAGTGGTGTTTTTGGACAGAATGTTAAATATTATTCTGCCAAATTGCCTCGGGCTCGTGGAAATTTTGTTATGAATCCGGTGGCATCTATTAGCGGTAATATTTATTCAACAGGTACTAATAATGCAAGTTCTCAAGTGACGATTCGCTCTTTGGGAGATGTAAGCACGAATCTTTTGCGGGATACGATTTTCCGTAATGTGTCTCGTCTTACGACCGGTATAACTCCTCCGGCTGCTACACCTGTTACGCTTGTGGCTGATGGTAATGGTGGTTTTAGCGGAGGTGGTGTGCCCTTGATGGTTGATGCTCAAGGGGCAAAAGTTTATTATTTTACGGGAGATGTGACTTTGGATGATAATGGTGCATCTGACCATAATATTCCATGGACAGGGGAACGTACCATTATTACGATGGGTGGAAATGTTTTTGTGAAAGGCAATCTTTATAATGAAGCTGTGGGCACTAAACCTGAGCTTGGTATTATTGCTCTCAAAGATTTGGTTACGGGTCAAGGTGGAAATGTTTATATCACCCCTGAGGTTACCGATATTCAGGCCAATATTTTTACCGATGGTAGTTTCTTTAGTTGTGATGATTCATGTACGATTAATGCCAATGGCGAACCGGTATTTGCCGATGAGCCTGACCGCTTTAATAAACTGGCGAACCAATTGTATATCGAAGGATCGATCGCTTCCTCTAATACCATTGGTGGAGCTACGAAAAATCCACCTATTATCGGCAATGGCCAAGAGGTTCCAGCTACTGAAGGTGGTTATACACCAACGGCTTCCGGTAGGTCACAGGCCAGACTCTATGATTTTAACTTCTTACGTTACTACGGTTATGCTTATGAACGTGATCCTATGACGGGAGATGCGATTGATCAACAACATCCTGCGTATCTGGCATCGGATCCTGGTTATAGCATTCAAGCTACACCGGTGGCTCAAGGTGGGGATTTGGTTTTGATTCCTGGAGGTGCGCCTTCGCAAGGGCTCGATAATACGCAAAACTTTAACGTACATGTGGTTTTTGATCCGCCATCAGCAAGCCTACCCGGCTTTGGTGTAAGCAGCGGGGCAGAGGTGAAGTTTAATTAATTATTCTTGGTACCAGTTGAGACTCACTTCGGGATATTTCTTGAGCTGATCCACCATTTCTTTTTGAATGGCGGAGAGTTTTTCTTTGGAATTAGCTTCAAAACGAAGGGTCAGATTTGGGCTGGTGTTTGAGCAGCGAACGGCTCCCCATGACGACTCGTCAAAGTTTACGCGCACACCATCGATGGTGATGCATTGGTGCTTACGTGTGAAATGTTCGGTGAGGGCTTTGACGATTGCAAACTTTTTTTCGTCGGGGCAGTGTGCTTTAAATTCTGGTGTTGTTTCAAGGAGAGGGAGGTCGTTAAAGTGTTCGGAAAAAGTTTTGGTTTTACCTTCTGCATTGGAAAACGTAGAAAGGATTTCTAGCATTTTGCAGGCTGCGTAAAAGGCATCGTCAAAACCGTAGTAGTCGTAATAGTCTTGGCCGAAGAACATATGGCCGCTGATTTCACCACCGAGCGGAGCGTTGAGTTCGTGCATGCGGGCTTCGATAAAGCTGTGGCCGGTTTTGCTCATCACAGGGATGCCGCCAAGACGGGTTATTTCATCGATCAAAATTTGAGAAACTTTTACATCAAAAACGATTTGGCTCCCTGGTTTAGCTGCCAATAAATCACGGGCTAGGAAAAGTAAAAGGTAGTCCGCAGAATAGTGTTTGCCGGTTTCATCCACAATGCCTACGCGGTCACCATCGCCATCAAATCCCAGGCCGATGTCCGCTTTTTCTTTTACGACGAGTGCGGCTAGGTCTTGCATGTTGCTGGCTTCTTCGGGGTTGGCTTCGTGGTTGGGGTAGTTGCCGTCGAGGTCGCAATAAAGTTCAATAACTTCACAACCAAGTGCTCGGAAAAGTTGTGGCGCAAATTCGCCGGTGGTGCCATTGCCGGCATCGACCACAATTTTTAAAGGCTTTTTTAGGTGGATGCGATTTTGGATGTCTTGAAGGTAGGTTTGGAAAATGTCCGTTTTTTGAGTGAGTTTACCTTGGCCTTTTTCAAAATCCTTATTTTGGATAAGTTTAAGAATAGTTTGGAGTTCCTCGCCGCAGACGGAGTGGGCATTTTTGCGCACAATCTTTACGCCGTTGTATTCTTTTGGATTATGGCTGGCGGTTATGTTTACCCCGCTATCGGCTTGGTATTTGCAAACGCCATAATAGAGCAAAGGCGAGGTGGCAAGTCCTACATCGACCACATCCATGCCGGTGGAAAGGACACCTTCAATAAAGGCTTGTTGTAAAATGGGGCTATGCAAACGGTTGTCGCGGCCTACCAGCATGTGGCGCGATTTATCGTTGCGTTGCAGGTAAGTTCCCGTGGCCTGGCCGATCAGTTTAATGGTTTCAGGGGTGAGGTCAGCGGGTTGTTCAGCATACTCTTCATTGTTTTCCAGGGTATCTGCTGTTATGTCTTTTTCTGAAGCGATGCCGCGAATATCGTAGGCACGGAAGATGAGGGGGTTGATAAAGGTCATGATGGTAATTTACTAAACTACAAAAACTCAGGATAAGAAGTTGTATAAACTGGTCTGCACGGTGCGCAGATTTTAGCAGAAACTGCCTGAATTGACAAGTTGAAATTTTATTGTAATTAGACTTAGGTTATTTATCCGCTTCCTGGATGGCTTGTAATCGTTCCACGCAGTTCCAGGTGGTTAAAAGTTGGGTGACGGCGTTGGGAAGAAGAGATTGCCAGTCTTGATTGGCGAGGATAGCGGCGCGAACTTGGGAGGAAGAAATGGGGAGCTCTTTTTTGCTTTCGATGATTTGATAGGGGGTTTTGCGTTGTTTGTTTTCATTTTCGTACAGCGTTTTTACAACCGGCGAGCCGGTGTGGACGCATTGAAAAGGCGGCAGATAAAGTTCTACGTGTTTGACCCAGAGGGCGTAATTATCGATGTTGCGAATGGGGATGATGGCGTATTTTTCACGAGGAATCGCGGCTTCGTCTAAGGCAGCTTGAACCATTTCAAAACGTTCGCCGGCGGTGAAGGGGTTAGCTGGGCGAAAATTGGTTTCAGCGCTGCCGATGCCAATAAAGAGGTAGTCGCAGGTAGCTAGTGCTTGTTTTACAGCGGAAAGATGCCCAAGGTGGAATGGTTGGAAGCGGCCGATGAAGAGGGCATTTTTAGGCATAGCGCAGGGGTATGAAGCTATTGGTGAGCTTTAAGTACTGGTGGCATTTGGCTTTTATGGAGGTTGTTTTTAACGCGGGTAAAAATTTTATGAACCAAGTTTGGATTCATGCCTTTTTCGATCAGTTTTTCAATACCTTGGTCGAGTTGTTTTAAAATTGGGTCGATCTGGCTGTAACTGCCGCCGAGTTCGGACTCATCGGTTTGGCCGGGGAAAAGTTCAGCAGAAGGTGGTTTTTGAATTATTTCTTGAGGGATGCCTACATGTTCTGCCAGGGCGTACACTTCATCTTTATAGAGGTCGCCGATAACTTCGATGTCGGCGGCGAGATCACCATATTTTGTGCCGTAGCCTAGAAGGATTTCACTTTTGTTGGAGGTTCCAAGAACTAAGGCGTTATGGGTGTTGGCGTAATGGTATAACAGTACGGCGCGTAGGCGAGCCTTAGTGTTGATGGTTGATACGGTATTTTGTCCCCATCTTACTTGGGCAAAAGGGCTTAAAAAGCTATTGATAGGTTGGCTGAAAAAAGTTGTACCTAAGGCCTCGGCCAAGATTTTAGCGTGTTGAATATTTTCTGTAGAAGAGATACCTAATTCTGGCATCGAAAGTGCGGTAACATGCTCGGCTCCTAAGGCATCAACCGCTAATTTTAAAGTGAGTGAAGAATCGATGCCCCCGCTTACCCCTACAACAGCGTTGTTGAAATTATAAGTTTTACAGTAGCTTTGCAGCTCTTGGATGATGTGTTGATAAATTTTTTCCATAAGCATGTTAAAAATGCCCTTATACATTAAAGAAAGCTTTGAGTGGGGGCAAGGTTATTCGGTAGGGGTGTCACTAAGTCTTTTTAGGCGGCGTTGCAGGATAGAATATCTTGAAGCCGCAAACTGAGCTTTTAATTCTTGTTGTGTATAATCTTTCTTAGGATCCATGAGCTTTAATGGCAATTCGTGGTTGAGACTCCGAGGTAATTTTAATTCATCACAGGTTGCGTACATTTGTGCGATAATGTCCTGTGTTTCTTTTAATGGATCTATTTCTGGAGATGTGGTGATAGAAGGTGCTTTTTCCACTTTTTTTGGTTGCCCTAAAGCACCTATCAGTTGAGCTTCTACCGCTGGTTTTAGCCATTTTAGAGTTGTAGGATCATCAGAACCAGGCTCACCCAATGCTGCTAAAACCTGTTCTCTATTAAACTGTTGTGGGTAATCTCTACCGTTCCCAGCTGTGAGATAATTTTTATATCCTTCCATAAGTAATTTTAAAAGTTGCTTAATACAACTCAAAAAAGCTTTAAATATTACAAATGGATTTTATTTTGTCAAGTTCACCTGTGCTCAAAGAGATGTTGTAGGATCTGCTAGTACCGTTTAAGGGTGCGTTTGATTTCTAGATTTTGGGCTTTTTTCTTGAGGTCTTCGCGGCGATCATGCTTCTTTTTGCCCTGACAGATGCCGATGGTTATTTTGATATGATTTTGATTGAGATGAAAATCGAGTGGTACGATGGTGGTGCCTTTGGTGTCGAGGTAGGTTTTTAGTTGACTGAGTTGATGGCTGTGGAGTAAGAGTTTGCGGCGGCTGGTTGGTTCGTACCCGATTTTGGGAGCCTGTTTGTATGGCGAAATGTGAACGTTGCGGGTGTAGGCTTCAAGTTGGTCGGTGATTTCGATGTAGCTGCCTTTTAAGTTTACATGGCCGGCGCGCGCTGATTTTACTTCAGCGCCGGTTAAGACAATGCCTGCCTCCATTTTTTCAAGTACTTCATAATCAACGAAGGCTTTCTTGTTTTGGGCAAGGAGAGTTAACAATTAATAATTTAGAATTAATAATTAATAATTTTGGTTTTTCGCTTACGGTGCGAGCCGATAGATAGTGCGGGCAAAAGGTATGGATTCACGCACGTGGTCGAGCCCACAGATCCAAGTGACGATTCTTTCGAGGCCGTAGCCGAAACCGGAGTGGGGGACGGAACCGTATTTGCGGAGATCAAGGTACCACTTAAACTGTTCTACCGGTAGGTTGTGGGCTTTAATGCGTTCTAACAAGCGATCGTAATTATCTTCACGTTGGCTGCCACCGATGATTTCGCCGTAGCCTTCTGGTGCCAGGAGGTCGGAACATAAGACGCGGGCTGGGTTTTCGGGATCCTCTTTTACGGTGGTTCCACCTGCGGTTTTCATGTAAAAAGCTTTGACGGCGGCTGGGTATTTTTCAATGAAGATCGGTTTGTCGTACTGTTTGGTGAGCGTGGTTTCGTCATCGCCGCCAAGGTCGTCGCCGGTTTTGATGTCTGAGCCCATGGCTTGTAATTCCTTTACGGCTTCGGCATGAGTTTTGCGGATGAAAGGAGCTTTTACTTTTTGAAGCGGTTCGATGTTGCGTTCTAAAATGGCGAGTTCCTGCATGTTTTTTGCGAGCACAGCTTGTACGATGTGGCAGATTAAGGCTTCTTGAATTTGCATGTTTTCATCGTGTTCAACAAAGGCAGCTTCGGCGTCCATCATCCAAAATTCGGTTAAATGGCGACGAGTTTTGGATTTTTCAGCGCGGAAGACGGGGCCAAAATCGAAACATCTGCCAACCGAAAAAATGGCTGCTTCCAAATAAAGCTGGCCGGACTGACTTAAGTACGCTTTGCCGACATCGAAATAGTCCATTTCAAAAAGTTCGGTCGTACCTTCGCAGGCGTTGGGGGTCAAAATAGGGGAGTCGATTTTGATGTAGCCGGTGCTGTTTAAGTACTCGTACGTGGCGTTAATAATGGTGTTGCGGATGCGTTGAATGGCGGCTTGTCGTGGTGAACGGAGCCAAAGATGGCGGTTATCCATTAAAAATTCAATACCATGATCTTTTTTGGCGATAGGGTATTCTTCGCTTACCAGTTGCACGATTTCAATGTTGTTCACTTGGAGCTCGTAGGTGTTTTCGTGTTTAGGGTGTTTGCTGACAGTGCCGGTAACTTTTACGGAAGATTCCATGGTGAGTTTTTCGGCCGTTGCTAAAGTTTCTGGCGATACACTGGAAGCTTCCACGATGCCCTGCACGGTGCCGCTGCCATCGCGAAGTTGCAGGAAGTAGATTTTGCCGCTGCCACGTTTGTTAAACATCCAGCCCTGAATAGTTACTTCCTGGCCGACGTGCTCTTGGAGCTTGGAAATGGTGGTGATCATAAAAATGCTTGTTAGCAATAGAGTTGTTTATTGCGGAAGAGCCGCAAGCGGCATTAAAAATGCCTGCGGATAAGATACTGAAACGCTCGCGGAGTGGCAAGGGGTTAGCGTGCAAGCGGTGTATTTAAAACCTGTTGATATCCTTGTATCTTGCTAATGGCATCTTGTAATTCTTTTGGTATATTTTCTTCTCCTAGCTCATCTAAAATTTCTTCTAAACTTGCTAAATCTTCAATAACAGAGGTAGATTTTGTGGTAGTAATATCAATTTGTTTTTCTTTTTCATCAGGTTTTTTGTATTGATGAGGATCAAGAAGTTTTATTAGGTGTATAAGTTCTTTTCCGATAGCCTGTAATCGTAATCGTGCTTCAGGGTTCTGTATTAGTTGTGGTCTTTTGAATATTGCTATTAGTAACCCTGCCATCATTCTTAGTGGGTTAAGATTTTCGCCGATCGTATCTTGAATGTCTATTAAATCTGCTCGTACTTCCTCGTTTTGTCCAGGAATTACACATTGGTGTGATCTTAAAATCTCCCGTGCTTCACCTGCAAGCATTCTTCCTCTATAAACTGCTGTACGGAAAGGCTCTTCTTCCCCCATGTAATCTCCTATAGATTTTCTTGCTTTTGTAATTATTACCCCTGCACGTGTTTGCAATGCTTCTATTGTTACTCGATCTAAAGTTTTAGCAACCTCCGCAGGTTTTTGTCCTTGTTCTTCATGAGATAATGCATTACAGGCCGTCCACAGTTGCCTAAAAACGTCCTGTGGGAAATTTGGATCTTTTCCTACTTCTGTAAAAAATTTTCTTAAAAGAGCCACTCTGGTTGGATCTGATTTGAAATCTGTTAGTAGTGTTTTCTTGTCTGTTCGCGGATTATCTAATGCTGCGAGGAACCCAAGTAGATTTACAAATTCGGGGGCGATTGCAAAGGTATTACCTTTTTTATAAGCTTCCTCTAGTGCACCAGGGGCTGCGCTTGTTCTTTTTCTGAAAGGTAAAATAGTGTTCTTGGTATTTCTTTTTCCATCAGAGGTCATTCTACTGGGCATTGTTCTTGTAGCGTCGTCTGTTGTAGCTATACTTGCAGCATGGCTAGAAGGTAAGGTGTGTTTTGCTACGGATTCAGCGGCCTTTTTTGTAGATGCACCTCTGGCTGGCTCTATGCCATGACGCATAGTTTGAGATAATACCCTTGGTGGTTGTACTGTTGTAGCTTCTAGGTTTATTGCTGCGGCCATAGTATTCACGGCTTGTGGATCAATTGTTTGTGCATCAAGACGAGCCTTAATTTGCGGAAAGGCTCTTAGAATTATTCCAATTCTTTGTCTGGTTATTTCAGGGAAACTAGGATCTTGCGTGAGCTCATGTAAACGTTTCCATTCTGCTAAAAATGCCTCAGATGTTGGCGAAACTACTAGATAAGCTTGAACGATACCATTTTCATTTAAACCATATCCGGTATTTAATTTTTGTAAGAGGCTACTTGTTACCGTTTCTGGAGTATGGCCACCTACCTTTACTAGTTTTGATGGAAGTGTTTCGCTCATAAAAAATGCTTTTAAAGTAAGGTATTATTTTACATGTTTTATTTTTGTTGTCAAGTTTTGTTCAAAACCAAGGTATTTATCTTCTTCTAAAGATAGAACTTCAACAACTCTTTCAATTTAAAAAGTGGGAGGCCGATGACGTTGTTGTAGTCGCCGGTGATTTTGGTGACCATGCGGCCGCCTTCGCCTTCTATGCCGAAGGCTCCGGAGATTTGGAGGGCATCTTTTTGGGTGGCGAGGGTGTGGATTTCGGCGGCGGTCATTTTTTTGATGGTGAGCTTGGTGAGGACGTGAGAGGTTAGTTCTTTGATGATGGTGCCTTTGGCATCGGTTTTAATAACGGCGATGCCACTATAGACACCAATAACTTTGTCGCTCATGGAACGGATGATGCGTTTGGCATGGGTAGTGGAGGTTGGTTTGCCGATTTTATTTTTACCAAGGGTGATAAAGGTATCCGCACCTATGATGATGGCGTTTGGAAATTTTGCCGCAATGAATTGTGCTTTACCTAAGGCTAAAAATTTGGCGAGGCGCGCTGGGCTTTTGTAGGCGGACATGTCTTCGTGGTAGCCGCTGGGGTAGCATTCAAAGGGGAGCTTAAGCTCTTGCATTAATTTTTGGCGCGCAGGTGAGCGTGAGGCTAAAATAATCCTGACGGAATGAACCATAACAACTTTATTTTAATTGTATTTTCAAGCTTTAGCAGCCGGTTGCTACGCTTCCATTCAAATCGTATACGCTGCAGTTTGGATGGTTTTGAATGCCTTGTGTGCCGTTTGTTGAGTCAACAAAGGTTTGTCCTCCTACTGGTTCAATGGCTTCAAAAGCTGAAAGTGGGAAATTTTTGAATTGCATTAAATCGGGGAATACGTGGTTTACTCCGGTTGTGACGGCGCATGTATCATCCCAACGACAATCGTTGTCGGCGGAGACTAAAAAGCCTCCTGGTGTTCCGTCTGTAGCGATGAATCCATATTTTTTCCCTGCATGGATAATGGCTAAGGTTGCGGGGTAGTTTAGGTATGGTGTTTCATCGAAACTTGCTTTAATGCGGAAGCGCTGACCCATGGCCGGTAAGTTTGCATTCCAGAGATCGCATGGATATTGCTGGAGGGCTGCCCATGTAGCAAGTCCGTGTTGGGTTTGATTGGTGGGCGATCCTCCGCAGTTGGGAGGGAATTGAGCGACTCCGGCTGGTGCAATATAGCTGTTTCTTAGGAGTGCAAAAGCGGTGGCAATGGAATGGCGAATGTCATCGTTCATAACCTCATCGTAGCGGAGTTGCCCTGCTGCTAATGGCAGGTTTGAGGCGGTACTTCCACCGGTTCCTGCTGGGACAAAATTGACATCTCTTTTGAGGTCAAAGACGGAAAATCCTCCTCCGCTAAAGCCGGTAACATTGGAGCCTGCAGTATAACTGGTGAGTGGGGGTTTCGTTTGAAGTACATTGTTATTAAGAAGGCGACCGGTCCACCAGGTTTCGTAAAGGTAGCAGTTATTTCCACCTCCAGGAGGTGTTAAAGGGCTTGGGGCAATAACTCCTCCTGCTGGTGCTCCAGCCGTTTCTTGGATAACAAAAGCGTGGTGGTCTGATCCGGGTACAATAAAGAGATCTTGCGGGTAAGGCACGGTAACGCCAGCGCCAATCATGCTGTTTGGACACCAGGCGATATTTGGATCACATACTAAAGGAATAAGGGGCTGGGATCCATCCACAACCCTTGCTATTGGCCTTACGGTTGCAACTTGGGGGGTGTAGAAATAACCGATGTTTTTGATCATGGCATCGGAATTGGACATGGTTTGGTATTTTGCTGGATCGTCAACGCGTTGGTTAAAATAATATTGGTCAGAGAACATTGGGCAGTTACCAACCATGGGACTTTTATTGTAGGTGAAGCCCCCACCTCCAGCAGGTGGTGGACCGGGCGGTTGAGCAGGTGGTTGAGCAGGCGGAGCGGGGGGGATACTTGGTGGTGCCGGAGGAATGCTAGGTGGAGCCGGTGGGATACTTGGTGGTGGAGATGGTGGTCCAGGAGGAGGAGATCCGGCTGGCGGAGGGATGGGGTCTCCACCGGTGTCTTGGCTGAGCGCATACCAGAAGTCGGTATTAATATCGTTGTCATTGTTAAAATAAAAATCGCTGTTTGTGTCGTACGTTAAGTCACCAACGTAATTGCCATCGCCGGGGCTACTGTTTGTCATTTGGTGGATGAGTCTGTAGATGGTTTCGGCTAAAGCAGCGCGGGTCATGCCTTGTCCTGGGTATACGTTGTTTTGAGCATCAGCATCTAAGAGAGTTGTTGCTTTGGCGAAGACAAAATACTTAGCAAACCAGTCATAGCGATTCACGTCGGCATAGGGGTTTTCGGTGACGTAGATTTTATTGGTATCAATATCTGCCGATAACACTAAGATTTTCATATTTTCGGCAAGATTTAAGGTTTGAGCTGCTCTAAAAGTTCCATCGGGATAGCCTTGGATAATTTGTAGATCGACAGCTGTTGCGACATAAGGGAAAAACCAATCTGAACTGTTTACATCGGGAAAGGTGCTGGAGTTGCTGCTATTATTTACATTGATGCCGGTTCCCCCTAAGATTATTTTTAAAGCTTCGGCACGATTCACTACCGCTTCTGGACGAAAGGTTCCGTCGGGATGGCCATTAATAATCCCATGAGCTTGCAGATACATAATGGCGGTATAGTTGGGATGAGTTGTTGGTACATCGCTAAAGACTTGAGTGGCAGCGGATGCTTTTATGGATGCGCTGCAAAAAAGGATGGGAAGGATTAGGAGAGTTACAAGGTTCCAAGGTTTTTTCATAGGGTTTTATGAGATGGGTTAGTCTGGTCTTATAAGCTTTGGAGTAGCTAAATATTACCAATGTGTTAATTATTACAGACGGGAACTGGATTTACCATGCTTTTCTAAATAGCGCTGATGGTACTCTTTATTCTGGGTTACGATGATTAAAAGTGAAAGGGTTCCAAAAAGGGTAACGTGTGGATGGACAGCCTCTTTAAAGAAGAAAAATGTTACGGTTAGAACCATAAAGGCGATGATGGCAAAGAGACGTGTTTTGAATCCAATGACAATGGCAAAACCAAGAGCTAGCTCTATTAAGCCAACGGATAGTACCCACATCTGCGTACTTACAGGGATGATTTGGTTGAGATGGTAGGCTTTTACCACCAAGGCTGAAAAGTGAGGATTCAGGATTTTTTCATAGAGGGCTAGAAAAATCATGCTTCCTCCAATGCCAATTCGTAAAATGAATGGAATCCAAGGCCGTAATTTTTTTAAAGGTGAAGCAAAAGGTATACCAATAAGATCGTCGATGCCGGGTTTTGGATCGGCACTGATAAGAAGGGCAATGGCGAGTGCCAAAAAATCTAAGCCACCTAAAAGATAAATGTTTTTGCTGAGAGCAATAATAAAAAGAGCCATGGCTAAGAGCGTTGCAGGGGTTAAGAGAAAACCGGTGAGTAAAAGGAAGCCGGTGATGTTTTGGAGTAAAGAAAATTCAGGAAAATTTCCGAGGAGCGGCGAGATGAGTGTTGCGGTTGTCCCTGCGCCAATAAGGGCAATGCCTAAGCTTAAGCGCATTATCCAGGGTGTGAGGTTTTCGTAAGTTTTTGCTTTTTGAATAAGGTGTTGTACGGCTTTTTTGAATTTAGGGTTGGTGTTTTTGCGACTTAAGAAAAAATAGAGAGCGCTACAAAGTATAATGGTTCCAAGCATGAGTGCTAGATTCCCACTATGGTGCAAAGGTTCCAATAAATAAGGAAAGTCGATGCCAAAGTTTTGATGAGCCTCTTCTGCCTTTACGACATAACCTACATGCGCAAAGGCGGTTGTTGGTATAAAAATGGCTGTTACCCAGAGTGGCAGTTTCATGATGTAGTTTAAAGGCTCTTTTTTAGGTAAGCGTATTTTTCACTTAGGCTTGCTCCAATCCCCTTTAGGTCAAGTTTTTCCAGAGGTGTATTAAATTTAACAGCTTCAATCAAATTTACAAATTTATTTGGTTTTCGAATGTAGGATAAAGTTACTACTTCTTGTGTTTCAGAAATGCTCATCTCTACTTCCCCATAGTTAAGAATATTTTTAAAAAGGCCGTGCTTAATTTTTTTTACTTCGTTAATTTTATCGATTTGAATATGGTTAATATCGTCAATCATGAATGGTAGGTATTTCATCTCTATAATGCGTTTATTGGTAATGACAATGCTTGAAATGAGCCATTGTAAAATAAGCATAAAAAAGAAATGGATAGAAATGAGCAACGTTATGTAGGAAAAAAGGTATACTAATAGCTGGATTGGTTGAGCAAAATTATGTATGTATTGTCCTGCGTGATGAACAAAAAAGAACATCGTTCCTCCCAAAAATAAAAATACGGCCGGTCTTAATAAAGTTATCCAGTGGTCTTGAATGCTCAGGATGATCTCTTCGTATTGCTTCATTGTGAAAAAATAAAGAAAAGGATCGGCAAAACGATAATTGCTAATACATACATTATTTTTATGATCCACAAGGAACGGGGTCTTATAAGTTTTTCGTTATCTGCTCCCACAATTTTGATATAGCCGCTAGTGACGTGATGAATGTTTTTTTGAATCGCAAAAAAAAGTCCAAAAGAAAGCAGATTGACGATAATTATGGTAATAAGAAACCATAGGGGCATGGGCGTTTTTTAGAGAGCTTGTTTTTTGCGTTTTTTGTCCTCATTTTGGATAATCATCCAATGAAAAAGCCAAAGAGGGAGGCCAATGACAATGGCAGATATGGAGCTGGAAAATTGACGACCTATATTATTTTGGTGGTCACGTTCTTGTTGTTTGGTTATATTTTCTTTACAGATGTTAATTTCTGAGGTTGTTCGAGTAATTATTTTGTCGTTAGGGTCCGTATATGATGGAGAGCATGGAGCTAATTCAGGACTACCCCAAATGTAGGCGTCGTATCGTACGTAATCGTTCACTTGGAAGACGTAATTTTGGAGTACGTTGTCTATGATTCCAACGGCTCCCACTATGAATGTGACTAGGCCGATGATCGCTACGAGATAAAGATAAATATTGCGAATAATGAAGCTGGTTTTTGGTTTTGGTGGCGTTGGTTTTGCTGGAGGCATGGGGGAGGTGGTTAAAGGTTTAAATGTTTTTTGATCAAATTGGCGGAGAGAGAGGGATTCGAACCCTCGAAGAGGTTGCCCCCTTACTACTTTT
>CAYMDR010000009.1:0-4808 GCA_964389195.1 uncultured Candidatus Peribacteria bacterium
TACCTTTAAATTCAGGGGTAATTTCAGGATCAACATCAAAATCAACGTAGTACTGAATTAAAAAGCTATGGATATCTTGTATTGAACCATCTTGATTTTGGACAAATAAAGGAATGGTAGACGTTTGATTTAAAGCTAAAACATTATAGGTCTCCTTAGGGTTTTGATCATAAAGAACATCCCTGGTAATAGCAATTTCAGGATGTAAAAAAATCGGCTTATCTTGATCAAAATAAGGGTAGGTATTACCGCGATTACAAATACGGTACTGATAACTCAAATAATCATCTACCTCTACAACTTTCCATTCAGTAGCACCATCACTTAAACAACCAACCTCATAACCCGGTAAATGTTCTTTTAAATCCAACAAAGCATTTTCTGTCGCTGCCTCTGCGGCAAAATACGCACGGCCAGAAGCCACCATATCGGTAGTCTGACTAATTTCCCGAATAACTAAGCTACTCAAACCTAAAGTTAAAGTCATAAGTACACCCATCACCAGAATGGTAACAAGCAAAGAACTACCTTTTTTATAAGTTATTTTCATCATAATTTACGAGTATAAATACGGGAAGATATCGTCGTTTGAAAATCAAAGTGGAAATTAGCAGTATTATCACTTCGACTCGTAGCTGTCATAAAAATCGTCACTTTTGGTTGAAACTGCATGGTATTATTGGCATAAACTAAAGGATCATCACTATAAGGGTTTTTGTCAGGAGAGATAGCAAAAGTAAAATGCTCCATTTTTATAATATCGGAAAGTAAAGGCCGATAACCGGCTTCAAAACCGGGGGCAATATTCCAACCTGACTCCTCTTTTACCCATTTTTTTACATAGATTTTTCCTTCATTGCGGTCATAATAAAACAATGTTTTTCCCAAACCATCTTTCCTCATGAGTGAAAGATAATCGCTTCTACCCTCACGAATAGTAATCCCTGGCTCACAAGTATTTATAATCCCACCAATAAAATCTGCCTGCCCGCTATAACAATCATAATCTAAAGAACTTAAACGGATCTCTTCATTCAAAGTATCAACAAAAGCCCGGATATCAGCATAAATTTTACGCACCTCATTAGCATGTTTTTGCGCACGCACAATACTAATATAAGAGCTAGAAACCACCCCTAAAAAGATCACAAAAATCACCATACTAATAAGTAGCTCCATAAGCGTAAAACCTTTTTTCATCTTTTTTCTAACCTTTTTATACATAGCCATTTCATTACATATTAGTTTTCCAGTCGGTCAATTCCGTATCAAGTCTCACCTCTTTTTTTCGGCCATATTCCAACCAATTCACCACGCTGGTTACTCGCATTTTTAAAAACTTAGCTTCAGGTGCTGTCCCTTCTTGTACCGTATAGGGCACAGGAGTAATGGCAATATATCGATGAAAAGGCGTAGCTTCACCATCACTGGAATGAAGATATTTCACCTCATCATTTTCGCTATCTTTTTTAATAAGAGTTTTATCAAGTACTCCATAATCCACTGAACTCACAGAGGTAATATCCTCAAGCCTCCAAGGAGTATAAAGATTTAAATTGCTAATAGATTGACCAATAGAAAAGTTAACAGTATTTGTCATCTGCGGATCTTTATACTCAACCGTATAATAATGAGTTTCAGGATTTTGAGGATCGGAAGGGAAAGCCGCTCCCCAAACTTGAACGTTCGCCTTACTAACTTCTCCATTAAATTTACCATTCAACAACCAATTACTATCACGAATATTACGAATACTTTCCAACCCTTCCTGCGCTAGCCCATAAGCAATAAGCGTATTCATATTTTCAGTATTGCTCCTAATAATTGAAACCACTAAATTAGTAGCTGTAAAAACCGTCAACACCAACACAGACATTGAAACCAAAACTTCGGGGAGAGTAAAACCGCCTTTTTTTGAATAAAATTTCATCATATTCTTTGAATTAAGGCAGCAGCCGTATCAAAACGAATCGCCCTTGTTTCAGGTTGATTAAGGCTCTTAAGCGTAACATCAATAACTGATGACCCCGTTGGCAAAATCCTGGTATCATTCAATAAAACGGTGTTCGCAAAAGGCGGTTTAAAAAGAATGGTAAGATTATCAAATGCAACGTCATCTTTTTTTATGCTACTGATGATATAGTTATTCATTTGTTCAAAATCACTTTTTTCCATTTTTGTCATATCGCATACATCAGCATCAACACGGCTAACACTTACATAAGGTGCTTGAATAACTTGCACCGCCTTATTTCCCGCCTGTGTCGTATCAAACAACAAGCCATAACACCAAGAGCCTCCATTTATAACCGTAGTTTTACCATTTTTTACTAAGTTTTGACGTTGCTTTAAAACACTCACTAACGTATCGGCAAGAACATCTAATTTTGCTTTTTGATTAGCTAAGCCATAACTGGAAACTGCCAACGAAGCCAATACGGCAATAATAGTTACAACAATTAACATCTCAATAAGCGTAAATGCAGGTCTCTTGGACATAATCAAAAATTATACAAGCTGACTTAAACTGAAAATTGGTGTCAAAATAGCCAAGGCCAAAACAGCTACAGTAAAACCAACAAAGACAATCATTAAAGGCTCAAAAAGACTGGTAAGTCGCTTTAAAGCGTTATCAATTTCACGATCATAATGGACACCAATCTTTTCGGAAATTTGCCCCACCGATGCTGACTGTTCACCAACGGCAAGCATCTGGGTAATCGTTTCAGGAAAAAGGAAAGGAGCATCAGCTAAAGAGGATGAAATTTTTTCACCTTGTTGCACCTTAGCAATAACTTCCCAAACCTTTAAACGATACAGCTCATTATTCAAAGAAGAAGCAATAATGGTTAAAGCTTGCACAACAGGCAAACCGGATTCAATTAAAATACCTAAGCTACTCACAAAACGTAATACCATCACCCGGCGGAGCAAATTGCCCAACACCGGCACTTTAAGTTTAAAATGATCCCACGCAAATTTACCATTCTCGGAAGTAATATAAATCTTAAAAATTAAATAAAAGATAATGCCTCCAAAAATTACCGCCCACCAATAGGAGGTCATAAAGGCACTTAAACCAATTAAAATACGTGTAGCGAGTGGAAAATCTTTCTCTTGTAATCCACCCTCTTTCAATAAATTAACCAAACTTGGAATAATCCAAATAAGCATACCCGTAGCAACAACCATCAATACACCTAAAACCGCCAAAGGATAAATAGCAGCCGTAATAAGCTTTGTTTGCAATTCATGACTTTTATCTAACTGCTTGGCCAGCTTAAAAAGCATTGTATCAATATTACCGGCCGCCTCACCAGCACGAATAATCCCCATCTCCATATCACCAAAGACATCAGGAAAACGAGACATAGCATCAGAAAGTTTTTTACCTTGGATTACACTAAAAGCCACCGTATTAATAACACGACGAAAACGCTCACTCCCAGAACGACTTGCAAGCATCTTAAGAGCATCTATTAAAGAAATGCCGGCATCCATCATCACCGCCAATAAATGGAAAAAATAGGCCTTTTCTTCTAAAGGCACGTGACTATGATCAATTAAAAAATCATCAACGCGCGTAAACAAAGGCTGGCGCGAACTATCGTAAAGCCCATAAATAACATCTCGACGAGCTTTAACCGTTTTTGCTCCAATAGTTTTTAAAAGCGTTTCAAATTTAGAAGATGTTTTTTGCATTTTTTCCATAGAAGAAATTTTACAGACTACCCTGATAATAAGCTTCCATACTTACATTAAAATTAACCCTTTTATCAACGGTTTCTCCATCTACCTCACCCACCTGAACCGTAATAGATTTCACTAAAATTTTACGCGCATTTGCCTCTACACCTCTCAAAAAATCGATCAAACTATCTTCAAAACCTGTAAGATTAGCATTTATCGTAATTTTATTAATCTTACTTTTAGCATCAACAGGAGGAATCGAGAAATTTACACCGTTCAAACTAATATCATTTTTTTGAGCAATAGCATGCAAATCCATAATAAGCTTATCTTGATCAACTTTCTCTGGAATAGCTGCAAAAGTTGTCTCTTTAGTTATTTCTGAACTCAAATTTAAACTATCTTGTAACTTTCGTAACTTATCCAAATTTAATTGAAGGGTTTGCTTTTGATTCAGTTTGTCATCACGCCCCAAAGTCAAACTGTCCACCTCACCCCATAAAGGTCGGACATAAAATATGCCAAACAAAAAAACTAGTAAAAAAGCTAGTAAAGCAAATAGAGAAAATTTGTTACCAGATCGATTGGAAAGAATAGCTGTGTCCATAAAAACAAATAAGTTAATAAATTTACTGACGAGGCACTTTTTCTTTTTCGTTTACCATCTCCTCAGGCAGTTTCTCTTTATAAAAAAGATTAAAGGTAAAACTAAGCATCTTATCGCCAGTTTCCGTTTCGCCACGACTAATCGTAGGGACATAGGCTTGCGAGAAAAATGAACTGGCATTAAACACCTGAATCAAATCGGCAACATCACTAAAAAGTTCAATGGGCGCAGCTTTGGTTTGAGCATTCAAAGTAAGTTTTCCACCAACAGATCCACTATAAGACAAAAAAGTAATCTTATCTTCACCAGCATCATCTTCGGGAATAAGAGCAGCAATTTTACCGAGCACATCAGACCATCGAATCTCCTCTTGCTGCAAAGAAACAAGCCACTCTTGAGCCATTTGAGCAGATTCAACTTTCTCCCCTTCCAAAGAGGTAATCTCTGTACTTAAAACTTTAATCTCATCATCCAGGCGTTTTTGTTCATCGCTCATTGCCGTTTTTTGCAA
>CAYMDR010000009.1:4818-16442 GCA_964389195.1 uncultured Candidatus Peribacteria bacterium
TATATCTAACGCTACTGCTTCTGTTTGTGAGCTAACCATAAGAAATTACAGTTAATAATATCCTGTAATCATAGCACTTTTTAGCCAAAAGATCAATGCTGGAACTTCGTAAAAACCCCATAACCATAAATGAAGGTTTTCGCTGTAAAAAATGTGATAAAAAAAACCCTAAAGCTCTCAAGAGTTGCCGCAACCACTGTAGATACTGCCTCTATTCACAACACGTTGATAAGCAAACCCCAGGAGATAGACTCAACGATTGCCACGGTTTAATGGAACCCGTTAAAATAACCTATCATAGTAAAAAAGGATCTCAACTGATCCATATCTGCCAAAAATGTCAGGGACAAAGCACCAATAAAGTAGCTGAAGACGACAATCAAGAATTAGTTACTCGGCTTATTCAAATCCAAAACACTAATTTCTTGCCAAACGATCATGGCCGCTAGTTTTAAAAAAACGCTTGAAACCCATATAAAACCAGATAGCACAGTGATTATCGGCGTATCCGGTGGATCCGACTCTATCTATCTCTTAGACCAATGCCTTAATTTGGCCAAAGAAAAACCTTTTACTATTATAGTAGCGCATATAAACCATAACTTGCGTGGCAAAGAAAGCGATAACGACGAAGTTTTTGTAAAAAAGACCGCTCAAAAAAATGGGCTAACCTTTGAAGTAAAAAAGCTTAAACCAATACTCAAGGGCAATACCGAGGAGCTGTGTCGCAATGCCCGCTATACTTTTTTTGAGAAAATGCGCCAAAAGCACAAAGCTACCTGGATTCTTACAGCTCATCATTTACAAGACAATATTGAAACCGTCCTCTTCAATTTAGTAAGAGGCAGTTTTCTGAACGGACTAAAAGGCATAGCAATGGTTTCCCCCCAAAGACATCTTTTAAGGCCAATGCTCAACCTCCATAAAGAGGAGATACTTACCTACCTCAAAAAAAATAAGCTCAAATACTGTACCGACAAGACCAATCTTGATACGCGCTTCTCTCGGAATCTACTACGCCATAACGTTATTCCACAACTACAAAAAATTAACAGCAATTTTAGCGAAACCTTTGCCAAAAATATCCTCAACCTACAAGAAGCGGCTGAATTTATAGAAGAATACGCCTCAAACTGGCTGCTGCAAAATGCCGCTCAAACTACCATCCCCCTTGAATCTTTTATAAAACTTTCTCCCATCGTTCAAAAAACTATCCTCGCTACACTCTATAAAAACCTCTATGGCAACACCAATAAATTCAATCAAAAACATTTAGAACAACTCTTACAAATTATCCACAGCCAAAAAGCCAATCTAAAAAAAGAGTTTGGAGACAAACACTTTATCGCCATCAGGAAAAATGCTAAAAATAATAAAAAATATCTAGAGGTATTCATGGGTTGAAAAAGAGCCAAAAACCATTACAATACTGGTACACAAAAAGCTGCCAACTATTTTCACTTCAGTACTTTATAATAACTAAAATAAATGCCCTCCTTAAAGTTACCAACCCAAAGACCCGGTAATAATCTTATCTATCTAGTGGTCGCCGCTTTAATCATCAGTGGACTATATATCATTTTTAATCCGGGTGAAGGTAACATCAAAAAAATTACCCTGGATGAGTTTGTAAAACAGGCCATAAGCGGAGATATTGCCAAAATTCAAGTCAGCAATAATCGGCTCAATCTTACCCTTATCGATGACAGCAAAGAGTATACCTTCAAAGAAAATGGTGACACCATGAACAATCTTCTCAGTCCCGTTCCTAAAGACATAAGAAATGAGATTACCGTAGAGATTGTACCCACCGATAGCCAAGATTTTTGGATAAATATCCTCTTAAGCGTTGTCCCCTTCTTGCTCATTGTTGGATTCTTTATTTTCATGATGAAACAGGCACAAAACAGTACTAATCAAGCGATGTCTTTTGGTAAAAGCAAAGCTCGCATGCACGATAAAGATAAACAACAAACCACCTTCAAAGATGTAGCTGGAGCCGAAGAAGCAAAACAGGAACTTATAGAGATCGTCGACTTCCTTAAAAATCCTGCCAAATATACCAGCATGGGTGCCAAAATTCCAAAAGGAGTATTACTCGTAGGCTCACCCGGTACCGGTAAAACACTCTTAGCAAGAGCCGTTGCAGGTGAAGCCAACGTACCATTTTTTAATATTTCAGGTTCAGAATTTGTAGAAATGTTTGTAGGCGTTGGAGCGAGCCGTGTACGCGATCTATTTAAAAAAGCCAAACGCAATGCACCTTGTATCGTTTTTATTGATGAAATAGATGCGGTGGGGCGGCAACGTGGCGCAGGTATGGGTGGAGGCAACGATGAACGTGAGCAGACACTTAATCAAATTCTAACAGAAATGGACGGTTTTGAACGCGACACCAATATCATTATTATGGCGGCCACTAACCGACCTGACGTTTTGGATCCAGCGTTGCTTCGTCCAGGACGTTTTGATCGCAATGTGATTATTGATATGCCAGACCTAAAAGCTCGTGAAGAGATTCTACAGGTACATGCTCGAGGAAAAACGCTTCACAAAGACGTAGACTTAAAAAAAATAGCTCAAAGTACACCAGGATTCAGTGGTGCCGATTTGGAAAACCTCATGAATGAAGCCACGATTTTAGCAGCTAAAAACGACAAAAAGTCTCTTAATCAAGAAGATATTGAACTATCTATCGAGAAAATTGCCATGGGGCCAGAACGACGCTCGGTTGTCCTTTCTAAAAAAGAACGAGAAATCACCGCTTATCATGAAGTAGGGCATGCATTAGTTGGCCATTTGCTACCTAACTGTGACCCCATTAGAAAAATAACGATTGTTTCCAGAGGAAGAGCGCTTGGCGTAACCTGGTCCATGCCGGAAGAGGATCGCAAAATGGTAAGTCGCAGCAAATTTGAGGATGAGATGTGTATGGCGCTAGGCGGATATGTTTCTGAAGAAATCTTCTTTAAAGAACTCACTACTGGAGCTTCCAGCGACCTTACCAAAGCCACTCACATCGCCCGTAACATGGTTACAGAGTACGGCATGAGCTCGCTCGGCCCTGTGATTTATGGTGATCAAAATCGCGAAGTTTTCTTGGGTCGCGACTATGGTCACGTGAGAAATTATTCTGAAGAAGTAGCCGCTAAGATCGACAAAGAGGTAAAGATGTTTGTGGATAAAGCTTATGATCGAACTAAAAAAATCATTATGGATAATAAAGATTTGATGAAAGAGATTGCCACCAAACTGCTAGAAAAAGAGACCTTAAATCGCAAAGAATTTATTAAATTTTTCCCAACTACGGACAAAGATAAAGGAGACAAACCATCTAAAAAAGATAAACCTATCCCTAAAGAAGCCTAAGCATGGATATTACCAAAAAGCCCATCACTGGAGCAAATAAGACAAAAAATGATCAAAGAAGATCCAATCTTATTAAAGAAAAAATTCAAAATGAACGAGAGGAAAGAACCGAAGGGCAATTAGCATTGGATATCTTTCAAACGCCTACCCATATTGTTATTATGGCACCTATTGCAGGCGTAAAACTAGATGACATCAATGTCACTGTCACTGAAGATGTTTTAACGATTAAAGGTAAACGCTATCTTGATTTTACACTTCCCGAAGAAGATTATTTTACTCAAGAATGTTTCTGGGGAGACTTCTCTCGCTCTATTGTGTTACCAGCAGCGGTAGATACAACTCAAATATCAGCTTCCTTAAAAGAAGCGGTATTAAAAATAACGATCCCCCGTACCGAAATTAACAAAACAAAAGTTGTCAGAATTAAACCCGAGTAATTATGGCCATTAAACATCAACGAATCCGTAAAGCCGTATTCCCAGCAGCTGGCTTTGGCACACGCTTTCTACCAGTAACCAAATCGCAACCCAAAGAGATGCTACCCATTGTGGATAAGCCAGTTATTCAATATTTAGTGGAAGAGGCCGTAGCTGCCGGTATTGAGGAAATCATTATCGTTACCGGCCGAGGGAAAAGATCCATCGAAGACCATTTTGATGAATCTTTCGAGCTGGAACACACCTTAGTAGAAAAAGGAAAACACAATCTTTTAACAGAGGTAAGAAAAATCTCACGGTTAGCTAAATTTATTTACGTGCGTCAACCACGACCTTTAGGAGATGGCCACGCTATTTTATGTGCCAAAGAGGTTATTGGGAACGAACCTTTCGCCGTTTTATTTGGAGATGATATTGTTGATGGTAAAGTTCCTGCCCTTAAACAACTGATAGATGCGTATGAACAAAAACAAACAAGTGTCATCGCCTTACAACAAGTAGCAAATAGCGAAACTGCCAATTACGGTATTATTAAAGCTCTAAACTCCCATCTTGGTCTCCATGAAATAGCAGATTTAATAGAAAAACCATCTCCTCATAAAGCTCCTTCCAACTTAGCTATTATCGGGAAATATATTGTGACTCCAGAAATCATTGCTGCTCTGGAAAAAGCTAAACCAAGCGTAGAAGGAGAAATACGCTTAATTGATGGACTCAATGAACTCCGCAAAAGACAAAAGATCTTTGGTTTAGAAATTAAAGGTAAACGCTACGATACCGGCAATAAACTGGGACTTATTCAAGCCACTATTCATTTTGCTCTTCAAAGAAAAGACATAGGGCCAGCCTTAAGGCTTTATTTAGAGAAGATCCTCCAGGAGTAAAATGTGCGGTATTAGTCTTGATTAAAAACCAAATTTCCATTACAATAATCGGATAACACAAAAACAAAATAAAAAACAAAAACAATGCAAAAAGACCAAGATCTTAACCTCTTGATTAAAGAGGCTGATAAGAAAAAAATGAAAGGCGAACATTTGGAAGCCATCCAAATCTGCGAAAAGATTCTCCTAGAGGATCTTGACTGCGTTGAGGCCTATGAAGAGATTGGAGACAATTATTTAAGTCTTCGTCATTACGAAAAAGCTAAAAAAGCTTTAACTCGTGCTCTTCAACTTGAGCCACGCACCGCCAATGGTAATTACCTCATGGGCTTTGTATATTCAGCCTTAGGAGACTGGAAACGTTCTATTGAGTACTTGGAAAGAGCAGATCAAATTGAACCAAACCATCCAGAGATTTTACGATGCCTAGGTTGGTCAATTTTCCATGATGGACAAAGAAAAAGAGGCGTAATTTTACTGGAAAGAGCTTTAAATTTAAGCACCAATGATCCCTTAATTTTAAGCGATCTGGGAGTTTGCTACCTCAATGAAAAAAACTTCGAAAGAGCATCTCTGCTTTTCAAAAAAGTACTAGAGATAGACCCTCACAACGAAAAAGCACGCGAATGCCTCAATGCTGTACGTTTCTTCCAAAAAGAGTTTCATAAATTCAGAAAAGACAACAAATAAAGCTCTCAGTGCCTACGTTTAGCTCACTCCTTTACAGGTGCTTTTTCAATTGCAAAATAACCAAAACACTTTAAAATAGCAAAGCGTTGCTTTACGAGTGAATGATCGCCCCGCCCCTCATAAGGCTGGGAGGAAAGTCCGAGCACCAAAAGAGCGTAATAACTTCTAACGGAAGCGACACTTCGTAAAACGGAGTGGACGGAAAGTGCCACAGAGACGAGGTCTCACTTCGGTGGGATCATATGAAACGCCCTGCTCAGCGGGGAGTCCCTTGGTAACAAGGGATACTCGGCAAACCCTATTTGGTGCAAGGTGGGATGGAAATAATGGAACTAGCTTTGCTCTTTAAGCCCATTGTTTCCCACCGCTTGACCCTAACAGCAATGTTAGGGCTAGAGAGATGATCATATCCCGCTTCGGCGGGACACAAAACTCGGCTTATGACCTCGTAAAGCAGAGCAACTATAGGATCTGGGATCTTAATTCGCTTCACATGAAACCATTAGCCATCTTCCTTGGGCTTCTCCGCATTCCTTTGGATTTTATGATGGGCATTTTGGCGTTTCTTTTAGCTTATCAAATCCGTAGCATTAACGATTTTATTCCCGGAATCGAGTTATCAATAGACCTCAACTCTTTCCCATCCTTAGGCGACTACCTCATTTTTAGTTACTTTGCCACCTGCAGCTTAGTTATCCTCCTGGCTTTTAATAAAATGTACCCTCTCAAAAACGGGATGCGCCTGAGTCAGGAAGTAGGTAAAATTATCCTCACCGCCATGGCCTGGTTCGGACTTATTATGGGCTATTTCTTTGTTATTCGTGCCTTTCCCTTTTCACGTTTAGCCTTAATCTACGCCTGGATCTTAACCATTCTATTTGTCATCGCTGGTAGAATACTTATCAGAGCATTACATCGACTCCTTTTACACTTAGGAATCAATAAAAAAAGAGTGCTTTTTATAGGCAATAACAACATTACCGACACATTGAGCCAACATATGAATAAAGACTCCAAGCTAAAGTTAGTAGGAGTCATCGATGATCATGATCAAAACAACACCTTACTTAAAAACCTTGGAACTCTAGAAGAACTAGCCAAAATCATTCATACATATAATATCGAAGAAATCATTCAAACCAAATCCAATCTTTCAGCTCATCAAGCGGTAGAAGTACTTGATCTTTGCCGGGAATACCACATAAATTACAGCTTTGTACCAGATCTATTAGCAGTACATCAAACCAATATCGAAGTCGTCACTATTGCCGGCATCCCTATTATTCACTTAAAACCTACCCCTTTAGATGGCTGGGGCAAAGTAACCAAAAGAGCTTTTGACCTTATTGGCGCAACCCTTGGTCTCATTATCTTGTCACCGGTTTTTATACTTACAGCCATAGCTATCAAACTGGATTCTAAAGGCAGCATTTTCTTTACCCATTTAGATGATGGAACCCGAGCTAAAAGAGTAGGTCAACACGGAAAACTGTTCCATTTTTACAAATTTCGGACGATGTACGAAAAAACCGACAGCCTTCGTTATACAACGCTAGCTCAACACAATAGCCGTGAAGGATCGCCCCTGGTTAAAATTAAAAACGACCCACGCATAACACAAATTGGGCGTATCTTAAGAAAGACCAGTATCGATGAACTCCCACAGCTTTTTAATGTTATCCGCGGAGAAATAAGTTTAGTTGGACCACGCCCACACTTGCCCGAAGAAGTAGCAAAATACCAAAAACACCATAAGTTTGTCCTTACCATCAAACCGGGCATTACAGGACTTGCACAAATAAGTGGCCGCAGTGACTTAGATTTTGAAGAAGAGGTGAGACTCGACAGCTACTATATCGAACACTGGTCACTTTGGCTGGATCTAAAAATTCTCCTCAAAACCTGGAGTGTCATTTTTAAGGATTATGAGGAATAACCATAGCAAACCTTGTTATTCCTCATAACCTCATATAAAATTGCTTGGCTATGATTCACGAACTACTCACTAAAATACTCGGCGATCCCAATAAGAAGGATCTCAAAAAACTTTGGCCTATCGTTAAAAAGGTCAATGTTGTCTTTGAAGAATACAAAAAAACGCTGACAGAAGAGCAAATTCCAGTAAAAACCGCAGAGTTTAAGGAACGTCTACAACAAGGGGAAACCCTAGATCAAATTCTACCTGAAGCTTTTGCTTTGGTGAAATTTACCTGCGAAAAACTGGTAGGTAAAAAATGGCCGGTTCGAGGTAACGATGTAACCTGGGAAATGGTTCCTTTTGACGTACAGATCTTGGGAGGCATTGTCCTTCATCAAGGCAAAATTGCCGAAATGAAAACGGGTGAAGGTAAAACTTTAGTATCAACTTTTCCCGTATATCTTAACGCCCTCAGTGGCAAAGGTGTGCACGTAGTAACAGTAAACGACTATCTTGCTCATCGTGATGCCGAATGGATGGGCGGACTCTACCAAAAATTAGGCTTAACGGTAGGTATTATTTACCATGATCAACCCCGGGAAGAAAAAAAAGCTGCTTACCATGCCGACATCACCTATGGCACCAATAATGAGTTTGGCTTTGATTATCTCCGCGATAACATGGCCACTAATTTAAAAAACTTAGTACAACGCGACCTCCATTATGCCATTGTGGATGAGGTCGACTCAATTTTAATTGATGAAGCACGAACCCCTTTAATTATTTCCGCTCCCGCAGAAGAATCGACAGGAAAATACCAAACCTACTCTCTGTTAGTACAGGATCTCAAAGAGCTAGAAGATTATATTATCGATGAAAAAGTAAAAACAGCCAGCTTAACAGAGGCCGGCATTGCCAAAATGGAACAAAAGCTGGGAGTAGAAAATATCTATACCGATGCCGGGTTTTTGGAGGTACACCATTTAGAGCAGGCACTAAAAGCTTTAACCGTGTACAAACGCGATGTGGACTATATGGTGAAAGATGGTGAAATTCTTATTATTGATGAGTTCACCGGACGTATGATGGCTGGACGACGTTATAGTGATGGCCTTCATCAGGCCATTGAAGCCAAAGAAAATGTTGAAGTAAAGCGTGAAAGTAAAACCTTAGCCACCATCAGTTTTCAAAACTATTTCCGCCTCTTTAAAAAACTTGGAGGTATGACCGGTACAGCTATGACCGAAGCTGAAGAGTTTTTATATATTTATAAACTTGATACCATCTCCATTCCTACCAACAAAGAGGTCAGCCGTATGGATAAAGCCGATATGATTTATAAAAATCAAAAAGGTAAATATTTAGCAGTAGCAAAGCGCGTAAAAGAGCTCCAGGAAAAAGGCCAACCGGTACTTATCGGTACCATTTCCGTAGAAAAGTCAGAAATCATGAGCAAGCTACTACAAATGGAGGGCATCAAACATGAAGTATTAAATGCTAAATACCATGAAAAAGAGGCCGAAATTGTAGCAAAAGCAGGACAAAAAGGTGCTGTAACTATCGCCACAAACATGGCAGGTCGTGGTACCGATATTAAACTTGGAGAAGGTGTTACGGAACTTGGAGGCCTTATGGTTATGGGCACAGAACGCCATGAATCACGCCGTATCGACAATCAATTACGTGGCCGCAGCGGCCGCCAAGGTGACCCCGGAGAAAGCCAATTTTACGTTTCTATGGAGGATGACCTGATGCGTCTCTTTGGAGCAGAACGTATTCAAGGGGTCATGGAAAGCTTTAAAATGCCAGAGGATATGCCCATTCAAAATAATTGGATTAGTAATGCCATCGAAAGTGCTCAAAAGAAAGTGGAGGGGCGTAACTTCGATATTCGTAAACATTTAGTAGAATACGATGATGTAATGAATAAACATCGCGAAATTATCTATTCACGACGACGCAAAGCTTTAGGCTCCAGTAACATAAAAAATGACATTTTATTACTCATAGAAAAAGAGGTAGAAAAAATTATTCTCATTCACACCTCTAAAAAACAGGAGGAGGGACAATGGGATATTTACGAAATTCTTGCCGACATCACAGCCCTACATAAGGACAGTAAAAACCCTTTAAAGCCAGAGGATCTACAAAAACTTCAAAGTCCAGAAGACCTTATTGAAAAAATTAAACACTATCTTTTAGAAGAATATGAAGAAAAAGAAAAGCTTTTAGCCGATCCAGACATCATGCGGCAAATTGAACGTAATGTATATCTTAATATTATCGACACGCTTTGGATGGAACATATCGATAACATGCAACACTTACGCGAAGCAGTAGCGCTTCGTGGTTATGGCCAGCGCGATCCATTGATAGAATATAAAGAAGAAGGCTACCATCTCTTTGCTAAATTACTCAACGATATTCAAAGCAACACGCTAAGCACCATCTTTAAGATTAATTTCAAACAACAACTACCAGCGCATCTACTCAAGACCCATGAACCACAGCATATCATAACCAATGACGAACAGATTAGTCAGGTACTTTCGGGGAATAACACCGTAACCTTAGCAACATCCGAAGAAAATAGCTCAACAGCAAATCCGGTCATCGTAAAAGCCACCACGTCTCCAAGCTCACACCAACCCCAAGTTGGCCGCAACGAAGCTTGCCCTTGTGGAAGCGGTAAAAAGTACAAAAAATGCCATGGCACGCACGCAGCGTAGCGAAGTGCGCCTTATGAGCAAAGTTTTGCCCGAGCAAAACACAATATCTTTGTTGCATGAAAAACAAAAGCACTCCATTAAAACCTCATCTATTACAAAAAATCTCTTATTTTTTGAGCGGTTTTTTTCTCACGCTTTTCACCTTTGCCATCTCTTTAAAAATTATTAATAACCTATGGGGAGCAACTTTTTCCCTATTGATAATTTTAGGCGTATCGATCTTAATGTTAAAAAATAATCCCATCTCATCGCCACGAAGAATCATAGCTATAGGAGCCATGACATCAGTTATCATACTAATGATAGCCTTTATTGTTATATGGGGAACTCTCCAGGTAATGTTTCAGGGAGTACTTAAATAAAAGTACCTTGAGACCGATACCATTTCCAGGCTGAAGTTAAAATTGTTTGAAGATCACTACGAGTAGGTTGCCAACCTAAGAGCTTTTTTGCTTTTGAAGCATCCGCAATTAAGATAGCCGGATCCCCTGCCCGACGGCCTTTAACTTCAACAGCAATTTTTTTGCCCACCACTTTTTCAGCCTCTGCAATAACCTGTTGTACCGAAAAACCGTTACCATTCCCTAAATTGAAAACTTCGCTCTTTTTTGTTTTTAACAAATAGTTTAAAGCCAAAATATGCGCATCCACCAAATCAGAAACATGAATATAATCACGGATACAAGTACCATCAAACGTCGGATAATCATCCCCATTAATTTTTAAAGTTTCATACTGCCCTAAAGCCGTCTTTAACGTAAAAGGAATAAGATGGGTATCCGGCGTATACGCCTGTCCAATTTCGCCAGACATATCCGCGCCACACGCATTAAAATAACGAAGCGTCACAAAATGAAAGCCAAACAGTTGTTCATATTTTTGCAAAAGCTCTTCAAACATAAGTTTAGATTGCCCATAAAAATTGGTAGGACAAGTTGGCGACTCTTCACGAATTGGAATCTCGACAGGATCACCATAAACCGCAGCCGTTGAAGAAAAAATAATATTCTTCACATTAGCTTTGCGCATCGCTTCCAATAAATGAAGTCCATACAAAACATTATTTCTAAAAAACAACGCTGGATCCACCATGGAAAGCCCCACCTCAATCGATCCAGCAAAATGCATAACCGCGTCAAACCGGTTTTCAGAAAAAAGCTTTTCCAGAGCCACAGTATCCGCCAAATCGATCTCAAAAAAAGCTGCCGTCTTATCGACAGCAGCCTTATAGCCTTTAGAAAGATTATCAACCACCGTTACCTTATACCCTTGCCGCACTAGTTCTCGCACCGCATGCGAACCAATATAACCGGCACCGCCTGTAATAAGAATATGGGGCATTCTGTAAGTTTATACCTTTATTCTAATAGAATAATTTTAGGGAAGCTAGATTTAATAAATTTTCTGAGCAACAGGAGGTGTCGCCCAAGGTATTGTTGTAACAGTACCATTTTTGGATAAACCTACTGGTGGTACAAATACACCATTAGTAGCATCTGCAGAAATCTCAGCATGCTTTGGAGGCACAGCGTATGATGAATTCTTACCAACAACAGTTAAAGGTGCAAAAGAATCAACTTGAGTTGTACCAGCT
>CAYMDR010000009.1:16452-19596 GCA_964389195.1 uncultured Candidatus Peribacteria bacterium
GCTGAATTCCATGCATATAACTGCTCACCTGGAGCAACTACAACCGCAAATGGTGCGTTCTTACAAGCACTTACTTGTGGATCTGAATTAGTTGCTTGAGCCGTTACATTATTATTTGCATCAAGAACAGCGGCTGTTATACAAGTTCCGCCTACGGCATTCAAAAGGGTAATTTTTTTATTCGGAGGATTACCATCATCAACAATTCCGTTACAATCATTATCTTCTCCATCATAAGTAATTTCAGCTCCTGGTTCATAATTAGAACCATAATCACAAGCCTCCCATCCTCCAGTATCACTGTTACACGCCGCCACTGACCCCATACAAACACCTTCTGTCAAACACTCAGGTCTTGCAGGATCATTCACAACAAGTTCAGGATTATCAACAACACCATCACAATCATTATCCGAACCATCACACACCTCAGCTGTAGGAACGCATGAGCCTCCTTCTCCCCCCGCACCTCCTGTTCCAGTAGAACTTGTCGATGTTGAACCACCAGTTGAAGAACTCGTAACATCCTTACCACCTTCTCCCCCTCCTCCATTTCCACCAGCAGAACTTGAACTGGAAGTGGCATCCGTAGAATCTAACCCAAACGCTTGTCCACATGCGCTCAAAGCTGCCACAGCAACCACTGCACCTACAGCTGGCAAAACAGCTCTTTTTAACCTTTTAAGTCTTCCTTGAGGTTCAACATAAGCTTGAAGTGTTTCAGACATAAACAAAAGTTTTAAAAATTAAAACGAGTAATTAGTATTAACATAAATAATATAACATGTCAATACTAAGCTGCTACATTCTATAATATAAAAACAGATCTAACATTACAGGTAGACCCACTATAATTACCTTCGACTCAAATCTCAACCTAAATCAAAGGCACCTCAAACTCCTCGGTTTCTTGAATAACGTTATTACTAACTACACTACCTTCCTCAGCAAATCCCCCCTCATCCCACTTTTTAAGATTTTCCTCCACAGCTTCACGCGGCGCACAAAACTGGCGACGGGATTCCTTAATAATTTCGGCGCTATTATCAATTGCAGGAAACTCCATGGTAAGGGTTTTGCCTGAAAACGGTTCGGTAAGTTCACCATCAATCGACATTTTTAAGTAAAATTCACGCACTCCAAGATTAATAATATCGCGAACATCAAAAATAGGAGTATATTCCTGCGCCAAAATAGCTGCATCTTCCGCTCCAACTCTAAAACTTACCATCGAACCCACGTTACCAAATACCGTTTTGCGAATCTCATCATCCAACTGACCAACATATTGATGGGCGATCGTTAAACAAAGGCGGTATTTACGCGCTTCGGAAAGAATTTCCGCAAAGGTATCCGTAGCAAAGTTTTGGAACTCATCCACGTAAAAGTAAAAATCTTTACGGTTTTCCTGCTGCATATCGGCACGCGCCATCGCGGCTTGATAAATTTTGGTAATAATCATCGATCCAATCAGGTGCGCGTTTTCCTCACCAAGTAGACCTTTTGAAACCTTCATCAACAAAATCTTTTCCTGATCCATCACATCCCGAATCACAAAACTATTTTTAGGTTGGCCAATAATATTGCGGATCATATTGGTCGACACCAACTGCCCCACTTTATTAAGCAACGGCGTAATGGCTTCACTATCAAATTTCTCGCTCCATCCCGCAAATTCGTTTACCCAGAAATTTTTCACTACCGAATCCTGAATACGGGCAACAATCCCCTGTCGATAATTTTTATCGGTTAACATTTTCAAAATGGAAAGCACCGTGGTGTTAGGGGAATCAAGCAAAGCAAGCGTGGTATAACGCAGCACATGCTCCAAACGATCCGACCAGTTGTTACCAAAAAGTTTTTTAAAAATATCGATAAAACCGATGGTAATCTGCATTTTATATTTCTCATCTACCTTTTCTAGAGGATTAAAAGAGATAGGATATTCTGTGTCGCTCGGATCAAAAATAATAACATCCTTCTTTCTATGAGCAGGCACAAGCCGCAAAACGCTATCCACCAAATCACCATGCGGATCAAGCACGCCAATTCCCTTACCTGCTTCAATATCAGCTTTAATTAAAAGCTCCAACGACTTCGATTTACCTGTACCACTCTTCCCCACAATATAAAGGTGGCGACGACGATCCTCACGTTTGATACCAAAAGGCTGAAAATGGTTATGGTAATTGGTCATGCCAAACATTGAAACATCTTGGTCGGCATTAGTTGGCAGATCCTTTGGTGGTTCATGTTTTTTGGCAAGCACATGCACCACATGCGGCACATGATCGGTATTCGGCAGATGATATAACGTTGCAAGTTCCGTAGCGGCTAACATGTACGGCTGCGTGATATGACGCTTACTATATTCCTGCAAAAACGATGCGCCACTTTTATGTTGAGCCACCTCAAAGCCGTTATAATCCGTTTTATTAAATTGATAAAAAGCCTTGGTTAAAGCCTCTAAATTGCGCTTTGCCTCCTGGCTATCCTCCGCAACAACGCCAAAACGAATCTGTACCGCAAAAGGTTCATGTTCGGTTTTAGCTATAAATTCAGCATCTTCTTCACCAAAAAAAGTCTTTTTATCTTTCAAACGGACATAATTTTTCAAACGAAAACGACGTCCAATATTATTCATCTTCATTTTCCAACGACGCCCAAAATGGTATTTCCAATCATCATGAATCGGCTGCACTAAAATCTGTACCCACGCTTGATCATTACGACCCATTTTAGAAATAACCGAAAAAACACCAGAAAGTGAATCTCCTTCAAAATGGTCGTACCCTAAAATAGGATAAATATCGCTCAATCTAAAGCGCATATTAGCACCAAGCAACGTATGTCGCTGTGGATTATAATGCTGCGTATAATCCTTCATATGCTTGATCTCGCAATCATGAAAAGTCGAATATAAAAGTCCCTCCACCAACTTTAAAATACTGACATCACACACAATAAAAAAGTAGGTATACTGCTGGTATCCAAACATCTCAAAAGAAACATGGCTATGCTCAACAGACTTATGGAGATTATCCAGAAATTGTAGAAACATTTTCTCTATCTTGGGATTGTCGGGAGTCCCCTGCGGAACTACGACATGTAGAAATTCCATAAATACTTTGAGCTAAACCCTAC
>CAYMDR010000009.1:19606-22304 GCA_964389195.1 uncultured Candidatus Peribacteria bacterium
ACATCCACGGATGTCAATACTCTTCTGCGCGCTCTAAACCCTACAGAAGTAAATAATACCCACATATTGGAAATTATGTCAATTTGGAGCCACCCGCTCGCGCTCGCCCAAAAAGCTAAGCTTTTTTAGTTTTAGAAGAATGCCTCATAAGTGCCCTATGATATTTCGCAGAAGCCTCCCATGCCAACTCAAAAGTTTGCTTAAAAACCTTAACAATCTCCGGACTTTCAATAATGATACCGAGCTTTTCTTTCCAATCCGCAATCATCATTTTATTATCAAATAAATTTATTTCGGGCGTAAAATCCAGCTTATTTTTTGGTAGTAATCTACTTGTACGCAATTCTTTCCCATCCAAAGCATGGCGCTCACGATCCTTAACAGTGTCAGGAAAAAGAGCTCGAATCGGAATTTTCTTAGCGGCACGGCGTTTATAGTAGGTTGGAAAATACCAAGGAATAGTTTCCTGATTTACCTGATCCGAAGCATAAGCCAAAATTTCCCCACTGGAAGTAAGCGTTTCTTCATAAACACGAATTAATCCTTCCTCACCTTCATAAAAATACACGCGTGGACGCCCCGAAGCGCGATAATGGGTAGTCAATTCCGGTAACATTTGTTCAGCTTCCTTTGCCATTCTTTCAAATTTAGCACTTTGCTCTTTTAAATAAGCAATTAATTTAAGCGGAGGTAAAGCCTCATAGTAACGATTCCCACGCTTATCATGGCCAATCACAATCCCCTTTTGCACCAATTGACCCAAAATATCATAGGCCGTGGTGCGGTTAATATTGGCACGCTTGGCAACAACCGAAACCGGCGATGCCACGCCAAGCTCCATTAATGCGACATATAGTGCCGCCTCTTTAGGGGAAAACCCAAACCGTTGCAATTGCGACATCATAATGAATGAACGTAAAGAGTAGATCTATTCTGTGTGGATAATTTTCGTCAGAAAAAATATTAAGTCATATTATTGTATATATCAAGAGCAAAATTTAAATAAAAGGCTGTCAAAAAAAAGAGACATAATATTGACTCAGCAGCAATTAACACTACAATTTAGCATCAAAAATGATAAAAAATTATGTCGCTCACTAAGCACGAACAAAATATTTTAAAATCCATTGTTATTGCTTCAAGCAATAACCCCAAGAAGCCAGAATTTCCACCCGAAAAGCCGCGCTGGCCATCTACTCCAACAAGCAAATTAAAAGTTAAAGGCTTCGATAATGTTTTTATTAAAGATGAAAGCATAAACCCAACCGGGACACACAAAGACCGTATGGCTTGGGAAATAATCGTTACCTACAAGCAACTACTCATGGCAAAAAAAATAGGACGTTTGGAAAATTTGCCATCAATGTCGATTATTAGTTCCGGATCAGCGGCAAATGCCATCCAACAAATGCTCAAAAAATACCACTTACCAAATCTCAAGGTACTTTTAGATTACCGCCTTGATGAGAAAGTAAAAAAAGCCCTAGAAACAATCGGATGCGAAATTTATCAGACCGATCTTTCAAAAAATGTATTAACAAAAACCGACATACTAAAACTCACCAACAATATTAATGGCGTAGATATAACATCCGACGACTCACTAGGGCCTTTTGATGTTTTTTATGACTGGATGAGTTACGAAATCTTAAATGAAAATCCTGATTACGTTTTTATACCATATGGCACAGGCCATTTATATGAAAACATTATAAATGTAGCTGTAAGAGAAACAAAAAATTATAATAGCCATGACCCACGCTTCAAAGCCGATATAAATACCATAAAACAATGTAACTTCCTTGGAGCCACCACTAATAACCCAAGCACAAAGGCCGATAAACTTTACTCACCACACCTTCCCTTTATCCACTTTGATACGCGCTGGATAAAGCTCGCCATAGCCAACGGCTATATTGGGTCTACCTCCAACGTGTATACTCTTCAAGAAAAATATCTTAAAAATGCCCTAGAAATAGCCCAAAAAAACAAAATAACTTGCGAGGCCTCAGGCATCGCCGGCCTTGCTTTAATGCTACAATTAAAACAAGTCATACCGGCTAACAAGAAAATCCTTATCGTTAACACAGGGAAAACTAAATACATTTTATAACCACCACTATGCCAAACTGCCACAACTGCCAACAACCATTCGAAATCAGTCATGAGGAAAAAAATTTCATCGATAAAATAAGTCCCACTTTGAATGGTCAAAAATTTACCATTCCCCTACCAATGTTATGCCCTAATTGCCGCCTCCAAAACCGCACAGCCCACCGCAATGAGCAATATTTTCATAGCACTAAATCTGCCATTAGCGGCCAGCCTTTAATTAGCCTTTATGCTCCAAATACAGAGTGGGGCAAGGATTATAAAATCGTCTCCAATGAAGAATGGTGGAGTGACGACTGGGACGGCTTAGATTACGGCCAGGATTTTGATTTTAACCGCCCTTTCTTCGAACAATTTCATGAGCTTTGCCAAAAAATTCCTCATGTAAATTTGATTCAACTCAACAACGAAAACTCCCCATATACTACAGGTACTGCCTACTGTAAGAACTGCTACCTCATCAATTGCTCAGAAAACGTGGAAGACGCATATTACGGCAAACTCATCCAAAGTTCCCGCGACATTATGGACTCCAGTTATATCTATGATTCTGGATCCAATCTCACAAGCATCACCTATCCTGATT
>CAYMDR010000010.1:0-22207 GCA_964389195.1 uncultured Candidatus Peribacteria bacterium
TGCGGAGGTCGTGCCTGGGCGGGATAGAAGTGAAGTGAATGTTGAAAAAGCTGTTGAGGGTGCGTTGCGGATGGTTGCGGACGGGGCGGATATTATCGATATTGGTGGGGAATCGACGGGGCCGGGTTCGAAAGATGTATCGTTGGAAGAGGAGTTGGCTCGCGTGCATTCGGTAGTGAGGGGCTTGAGAAGTGCGATGCAAAACGGGGTATTTAAAGCAAAAAATGAGGTAAAAAGTCTGCGCGCGCACACGCAAACAACATTGAGTGGGGTAGATGTCAATGTTGCCGATAAACGTCCACTTATTTCCGTCGATACTTATAAGGCAGAAGTGGCACGCGAAGCTTTGGAAGCGGGCGCGGATATGATTAACGATGTTACGGCGCTGCGGGGAGATCCGCAGATGGCTGGAGTTTTAGCTAAGTATGATGTGCCGGTGGTTATTATGTATGCTAAAGACGCGACGGCTCGTACTACGCGTGAAGTTGTGCATTATGATGACATTATTCAGACAGTGCGCGCCTTTTTGGAGGAGCGTATTGCTTATGGGGTGGCGTCGGGCATTGCTCGTGATCGTTTTATTATTGATCCTGGCATGGGAGCTTTTGTGAGCGGCGATCCGAAATATAGTTTGGAGATTTTGAAGCGTTTGGCGGAATTGCAGGATTTGCATTTGCCAATTTTAGTAGGTGCTTCACGTAAAGGTTTTATCGGCCCGGTTCTGGAAGAACGTTTGGAGGGGAGTCTGGCCTGTGCCGCGGTGGCTACTCTGAATGGGGCTTCCATTTTGCGCGTGCATGATGTACAAGAGACGCGCAGGTTTATTGATATGATCTGGAATATTAAAAAAGCTTAAAATTTTTATTATGCTTATCACTCGCGAATTTACTTTTGATGCCGCTCATTTTCTTACCGATTACTACGGCAAGTGCGAGCGCATGCACGGGCACACTTATAAACTGCAAGTTACCTTAGAAGGTGAAGTGCAGCCTAACGGGTTGGTGATCGATTTTGTTGTGCTTAAGCGGATTGTGAAGAAGCATGTTTTGGAAAAGTTGGATCATTATGTGTTGAACGATGTTATAGAAAACCCTTCGGCGGAAAGAGTGGTGATGTGGATATGGGAGCAGTTGAAGGATCTGCCGACACTTTTAAAAGAGGAGATGGATGACCCGAATTTGGGAGATGATATTAAAACTTTTTTGAAGGAGGACGATAAAGGATCGATCCTGGATAAAAGTAAATTTAGTAAGGCGCTGAAACTTTCCGAAATTAAATTATGGGAAACGGAGAAGGCGTTTGTGACGTATCGCGGGGAGTAGTTGGCCTATTGTAATTTTAAATAGTATGGCGAAAGTTTTTTTAAGTTTGGGGTCGAATATGGGGGATCGCGGGTATAACTTGCAGCAGGCTTTGCTCGGTTTAGAGCGATGGGGTGCAAAGGTGGTGCGGGTGTCGAGCATTTATGAAACGGAGCCGGTGGGGCTGAAAGAGCAGCCCATGTTTTATAATATGGTGGCGCAGGTGGAAACGGAGCTTAGTCCGGTAGATTTGTGGAAAGCCATTTTCGCGATCGAGCAAAGTTTAAAAAGAGAACGAACGGTGCAATGGGGCCCGCGGACTATCGATATTGATATCCTTTTTTATGATGACCAGGTTTTGCAGATTGAAGATGAGGAGACGAGTGACGATATTCGGACGATACTGATTATTCCGCACGTGCGTTTGCAGGAGCGGCGGTTTGTACTTGTGCCTCTTGCAGAAATCGCGCCGCAACTTGTCCATCCGGTTTTTAAAAAAACGGTGGACGAACTCTTGAAGGAGTGTGATGACCCGGCTATAGTAAAGCCACTGTAAGCCACGCACACATGGAAACTTTTCAAGAACATATCAGCTACTTACAAAAGGCGGCGGCCAAGTTCCGTATTGATCTTGTGGAAATGTTGCATAAGGCGCAATCTGGCCATTTAGGTGGTTCGCTTTCGGTGGTGGAAATGCTGGTGGTTTTGTATTATGGGCAACTGCCTGGTGGTTCTGTGATGAACTATGATATTGAAAAACCTGGGTGGGAAGGTCAGGATTATATGGTTTTATCTAAGGCTCACGCGGCGCCGGCTTGGTATACAGTGCTTGGGAATGCCGGGTTTTTTGATACGCAGGAGTTTCAGTATTTTCGGCAATTGAATGCTCTTTTACAGGCCTATCCTACAAAGAAAATTCCAGGGGTTATGATTGGTGGAGCTGGCTCGGGCTCTGGACTTGCGGCTGCTGTTGGTTTAGCCATGGCCTTAAAAATGGACAAACAGCCTAATCGGGTTTTTTGTGTCGTTGGTGATGGTGAGTTGCAGCAAGGCCGTGTGTGGGAAGCGGCACTGGTGGCAGCGCATCATAAATTAGATAATTTAACGTTGTTAGTGGATTATAACGGTTTGCAAATGGATGGCTCCATAAGAGGAATTATCGGTATTGATCCTTTGATTGATAAGTTTGAGAGCTTTGGATGGAAAGCTATTCCGGTGACCGATGGTCATAATGTAGAAGAGTTATTAGTTGCTATGGAGAAAGCTTTAGAGACGCAGCGTAAACCGAGCGTGCTTATTGCCCGTACTATTAAGGGGAAGGGGATTCCTTTTGTGGAAAATAAGTCCTCGTACCATGCCGAAGTTTTAAGTGATGAAGAGATGGCTGAGGCATTGCCACGTTTGCAACAAGATTTTACGAACTTACTTCCGCAATAACTATGGTTTTACTTCCTTTCCTTGGTTTAGTGTTGGCGGCCAGGATGGCCTTTTTGACGCCTTTTTTGGTGGATGGCCCTTCCATGGAGCCTACCTTACAGGACGGGCAAATTTTTATTTTGGATCAAAAAGCTTACGAAGCCGCTTTGCCGCAACGTGGTGATGTTGTGGTATTTTCGGCCGATGAAGAGCCGGACTATTTCTATGTAAAAAGGGTTATAGGGCTTCCTGGCGAGCGAGTGAGCGTTAAAACGCAGAGCATCGATATTACTGATGTAAATGGTAAGACTTTTACTTTAGATGAATCCTACTTAAAAGATGTTGCGCAGTTGGAGAAAGCACTATATACATATAAGCCTGGTTTTGTGCAGCACTATGTTGTGCCCGCGGATAAGTATTTTGTTTTAGGGGACAACCGTTTGCATAGCTTGGACTCCAGGTCTTTCCGGCAACCGTTTATCGCTAAAAATCGTCTGAAAGGAAAATATATTTTAACGCTTTTGTCTTTATGAGGCATATGAGTTTCTCTAAAAAAATGGTATCTGTGGCAGCTTTAATGGCTTTAGTAATATTTTTTGTTGCTGGTTGTGGTTCTTTTACAGGTGGATCATCTGAACCAAAGTTAGTGTTTACGACTTCCAAAGGCAAGGTTGAATATATTATTGAGGTTGCCGATACGTTTGAAGAACGTAAAGAGGGTTTGATGTTTAGGACGAGTGTGGCAGAAAAACATGGTATGTTCTTTGTTTTTGATTATGCTCAAAAATTAACCTTTTGGATGAAAAATACCTTGATTCCTCTTGATATGATCTTTTTAAATGCCCATTATGAAGTTGTTCATATTCAAAAAAATGCTCAGCCTTGTAGTACGAGTCGCTGCCCCATCTATAATTCGGTACAAAAAGCTCAATATGTGTTAGAGGTAAATGCCGGTGAAGCGGATAAATTTGGGATTCAAGATGGTGATGTTGCTGAGTTAAGCCGTTAAGTAGAAGGAGTTCGCTCTCCGTTGAGACGGAGTTCTCACATTATTTGCTAAGCAGCCCTCCGGGCCACCTCATGTATTATAATCCTGATATACAATTTTCTACGCAGAAAGCTTTTGCTGAGGCTTTAGTACGCCTTGGTGGTAAGTTTAAAAATGCCGTGTTGTTTGATAGCAATATGGCTACGCTTATTGGTACGCAGCATTTTGCTCGAACGTATCCTGATCGTTATGTGAATTTTGGTAATAGTATGAGTACGATGATTGGCGCGGCTACCGGTTTTACGGTGCGTGGTAAGATTCCTTTTGTGTGTGCTTTGGCGGGATCACTTGGGGGGTGCTTGGATGAGATCCGTAATAATATTTGTTATCCAAATTTGAATGTTAAAATCGTTGGTATTAACGCGGGGATTTTAAATGGCCCGGAAGGTGCTACCAATCAAGCCTTAGAAGATATTGCCATAATGCGTGGTTTGCCGAATATGAAGGTTCTTTGCCCTGCTGATACGGTAGAAACTAAAAAAGCTTTGGAGATGATGTTGTTGGATTATGGCCCTACCTATCTACGTTTGTTTCACTTTCCTTTGCCTGATCTTTATGATGACGAGCACAAATTTGTTTTTGGCAAAGGTAGTATTTATAAATATGGCAGTGATGTGTGTTTGATCGCGGTGGGAACGGGCGTGCATACGGCTTTGGAGGCGGCCACGATTTTGGAGCGTGAAGGTATCGCGACGATGGTGGTGAATATGGCTTCGGTGAAGCCGCTTGATGAAGATTTAGTGATTGAGTGCGCTAAGCAGGTACAACATTTGTTCACGGTGGAGGATCACAATGTTATTGGTGGATTAGGTTCGGCAGTAGCGGAAGTTTTGAGTGCGCGGTATCCTTGTAAGTTGACCCGTTTGGGTATGGAGAGTTTTGGCGAATCGGGCAAAGTTGATGATCTATACCGTAAATATCGTTTGGATGGTGCTGGGATTGCTGAACAGGTTATGGAGTTTGTGCGGAGCAAGTAGATTTAAGTAATATTTTAGAAAAATTTCATCTGTAAGTGCTAAAAATAACTTTGTTCTTTATAGAACATTTGTTATTTTAACTTCTCATTCTATGCCTATGGATAAAGAATCTTTATTGCAAATCAAGGAGCTAATGGAAGAGGTTTTTGAGCGTAAGTTCAACGAAGCATTTGATGCAGCGTTTGATCGAAGGTTCAAACCGGCCTTTGACGAAGCGTTTGCCCGGAGTTTTGATAAAGCATTCGAAAAAAGTTTCAATGCAGCGTTCGACCGGAAGTTCAGTGAGGCTTTTGACGAAGCCTTTGATCGTAGTTTCGACGTAGCGTTCGATCGAAGTTTTGATAAAGCTTTTGATAAAAGTTTTGATGCGGCGTTTGATCGCAAATTTGATCAAAAAATCGCACCGATTTTGGCGCGTTTAGATGCTATTGAGAGTCATCTTAGTAATTTGACCATTCAATTCCATGATTTTACAGAAAGTGTGGAAGAGCGCTTTAATGTTATTGAAGATAGATTAGATACGATCGAGGGAACTCTTTATGAACATGGCAATAAATTTATCCGTTTTTTTCATACAGCGAGTGATTTGATCACTGATGTTGCTGATCATGGCAAGCGTTTGATGACCCTAGAGAGAACGGTAAAGTTGTAAACTTTATTTCCAGTTCTCGTGCTCTGGCATGTCTTTGCCGAATTTTAAAATGTAGCGGGCGTGCTCCTTAAGTTTGCCTTCGCAGGAACGAATAATCTGATTCGCTTTTTTAGCGAGGCCAGGATTTTTCACCATAACTTTTTGTAGAGCATCGATCACTAACTGGTAGCGGTCGGTTTTGTTCATCAAGGGGTTGTTGTGGTGCCTTCTTCGTTGTAGCCGTGAATAGAGAATCTTTCCGCGTGTTGATGGCCGAAGATAAGTTTTTTGATGATGCCAGGGTAGCCGTGGAAATTAAAAATAATTGGTTTGTCTTTGGTGAAGTAGTGTTCAAACTGTTGGTCTTTTAAGCTGAGGGGATGGCTTTCATCGCCAATACCCAGAGCGGTGAGTTCGGAGACATTTACGAAACGGGTTTTAAGTTCCGGTAACATTTTTTTAAGAAGAGCAATAGCGGCCATCGCTTCTTGCACCATCACGTCGCCGGCGGAAGCAAAGACGACGTCGGGATTAGCGCTACCTTTTGGATCGACCCATTCCCAAATGCCCACCCCTTTTTTCAATTCTTCGCGGGCTTGGTTCACGGTGAGCCATTGCGCCATCGGATTTTTGTTCGCCACGATCACATTAATACTATTAGTACGTTTGAAACAATCTTCTAAAACGACCAAAAGTTGGTTGGCGTCGGCAGGGAAGTAGGCGCTGCAGAAGCCGCCGTGTTTTTCTAAGACGTTGCTGATGAAACTGGGATTTTGGTGGGAGTAGCCGTTGTGTTCTTGTCTCCAGCCTACACTGGTGAGTAAATAATTCAGCGCGGAGATCGGTTTTCTCCAAGGTACGTGGCTGGACTGTTTGATGAACTTTGCATACTGGTCCACCATGCTGGCCACGATGGTGGCAAACGCTTCGTAGGTGGCGAACATGCCGTGGCGGCCGGTGAGTAAGTAGCCTTGGAGCCAGCCTTGTAAACTGTGCTCGCTTAGAATTTCCATCACGCGTCCTGATGGTGAAAGGTTTTCGTCGTAAGAATGCACCGGCCACATGTAGGCGCGTTTAGTGGCTTCAAAAAGTGATTGGAATTTGTTGGATTCGGTTTCATCGGGACACATAAAGCGGAAGTTTTTTTCTTTATCGTTTTCGATAAAAATGTCGCGAATGTAGTTGGAGCCGATCGCGGTGCTACTTTGTTGCACACTGCCCGGTTGTTTTATTTTTACTTCATATTTTGCGGCGTTAGGCATATGTAATTTTTTGCGCATGTTGCCGCCGATGGCATGTTTATTCATGCCCATGCGGTAATGTGCTTCCGGTATAAATTCCAAAACTTCTGGTAAAGGTTCACCCTTTTTATTTACCAGTTCATTCACGTTGTAACGCTCGAGCCAATTTTTAATAAGGGTAAAATGAGCGGGGTTGGTTTTAGGATCACCCAGTGGAATGCCATGGGAATGGTAGGTTCCTTCTACTTTATGACCGTCGGCATTTTTAATACCGGTTCGTCCTTTGATCGAACGATAGACAATCATCGGCCAGCGTGGTTTAAGCACAGCCTCTTTTTGGCTGCGGGCTTTTTTCTGGATGGCTGCGATTTTTTGGTACGCCCATTCAAGGGCATTGATCATTTGGGTGTGCGCCATTTTTTCGGGATTCAGATCGTTGATGATTTTTACATCGTAGCCGAAACCATTGAAAAGATTGGTGAGTTCCGTGTCGCTCATGGTGGCGTAGATGGTTGGTCCGGTGATTTTGTAACCGTTGGCATGAAGGATAGGAAGCACCGCGCCGGACTCTTTGGGGTTTAAAAATTTGTTGCTATGCCAAGCGGTGGCAAGAGGGCCGGTTTCGGCTTCGCCATCACCAACAACACAACTAACGATTAAGTCTGGATTATCGAGCACCGCACCGTACGCGGTGGCTAGAGAGTAGCCAAGCTCGCCGCCTTCAAGGATGGCGCCGGGAGTTCCTGGGTTGGTGTGGCTTGGAAAACCACCTTGCCAACTAAACATTTTAATGAGTTTGCCGGTACCTTTTTCGGTGCGTTTAAGTTCAGGGTAGTAGGCGGCGAGGGTGTTTTCTGCAAATAAGTTGGCGATGACGGCGGGGGCACCGTGCCCGGGACCCGCGATGAACATCATGTTTAGTTTATGTTTGTAGATTAAGTAATTTAAGTGGGCGTAAATAAAATTTAACCCGGGCACGGTGCCCCAATGTCCCAAAATGCGATCCTTTATATCCTCTTTGGTGAGTTTGCGGCGGAGGAAAAAATTATCTTTTAAATAAAGTTGCGCGGCACCAATGTAATCGGTGTAGCGTAAATATTTTTCTAACCAAGTTATAGCTTTTTTGTCTAATTTTTGGTTGTTTATTTTCATAAGCAGTAAGATTAATTTTTATAATTTTTTTAAACCATAGAGGGTTTCTATGAAGCAGGGTACGGGGAGTTCATGATAGTCCGCTATGGTGGTATCGGCACCTGCTTTTACAAGTTCATCTTTGGGAAATGCTGTGGTGATAGCTATAGCTTTCATGCCAGCAGCCTTAGCGGCTTTAATGCCGTTTAAGGCATCCTCAAAAACGATGCAATTTTCTGGACTTACGCCTAATCTTTTTGCGGCTTCTAGGAAAATATCCGGCGCCGGTTTTTGATTTTTAACATCCTTTTGAGAAACGATCTCTTTGAAATATTTTCTGATATTGGTTTTGGTTAAAAGTTTTTCGGTGGCATCTAACTTATTGCCGGTGGCAACAGCCATGCTGATTTTATAATTTTTAACACTTTCTAAAAATGGTTCTACTCCTGGTGCAGCTTTTATAGCTGTGTTTTCTAAAATATGATTATAGAGCTCTTTCTTTTGTGCGGTAAGCTTTTCAATTTCTTGAGGTGTAAGGTTTTTGCCACTTTTTTTAAACATGGCCGGAAAGATAATTTTTGATCCTTGGCCGGCAAATTTTTTATCATCTTCTTCAGTGTAGATTATTCCATGCTGTTTGAAAATTTGGCTGTAGGCTTGGTGATGGAGCTGCTGCGTAAGAGTGAGTGTTCCGTCGAGATCAAAAATGAGGGCGTAGTTCATATTTTAGTCATTCTGGATAAAAATATTTTCGGTGCGTCGCCATTTTTTAAAGGCTACCATGGTTGGTAATAAACTCATAAAGTACATTAAGTCTACAAATTTTTTCATGATATAAGGGATTATGCCGGTAAAAGTTATATTGTTACGATGGTAGAGGAAATATTTTCCTCCCAGTGGAAGAATAAACCCTTTAAAAAAAGGTGTGTACACTTTTTGTTCTTTTTGATTGATGGCACAGTAAATATTATGGGCAATGAGGGTTCCTTGTTTTACAGCTAACTGTGCTAATTTTGGTATTAATTGGTGATGTTTTGGATCAAAGATCGCGGCGTTGTCGCCGCCGGCGTAGACCTTGGGGTAATGAGGGCTTTCCAGTGTTGGGTAGACTTCTAAAGCTCCGCTGGTATCTAGGATAGGAAAATGTTTGAGTAGAGGGTTTGGCTTTATTCCTCCTGTCCAAATGAGGATGTCTGCTGGTAGATGTTGTGGTTGTTGATCCTCTTTATTGAGAACGGTAATTTGCTTGCCATCATAGGCGGTGATGCGGGTATTTTTAAAAGCTTTTATGCCAAGTTGCTGAAAGCGCTTCTCGGTTAGTTCTGAAACTTTTGCCCCGAGTCCTACTAATTCGCTGCTCCCCTGGATCACACTTATGCTTACTTCTTCTCTTTGAAATGTGTATTTCTGTGAAAGTTTTTTAAGAAAACCGATAAGTTCACAGGCATACTCTACGCCGGTGAATCCGCCGCCGCCTACGACGATATGTACTTTGTTGTGATCTTTTTTTTCATATCTTTCACGGAAAAATTGATCAACATGGCAATTGATTCTTAAAGCGTCTTCAAGCGTTTTTAGGGCGAGTCCATGTTCTTCCAAACCTTTGATATTGTAATAGTTGGTCACACTTCCAAGTGCTACTACCAAGTATTCAAAGTGCAGTTCTGGTGCATTTTTGAAAGCAACTTTTTTATGGTCGTAATCGATATGTACGACTTCATCTTTTAAGAAGGTGATTCCTTGTCTGCCCAAAACTTTTTTAATGGGGATACAGACAGTTTCTTCTAATGCTCGCAGGCAAGCAGCAGTGATTTTTTTGCTGTAGGCCGTGCTTATTTCATAAAGGTCAGAATTGTAGATGTGATTTTCGCTTCGATCAATAACCACGATTTGATATGCGGAGCTAAGCGGCAATTTTTTCGCTAACTTTTTAGCAACCTGAAGTCCACAGAACCCTGCTCCTATAATGAGAATATTTTTTTTAGGATTTTGGTTTTTGAGGTGCATTTTTATAGTTGGGCAAATTGTTTTCGCCATGCTGGTGTATTTTTTATTTCTGCTGGCAAATTTGAAAGGTATTTTTTGTTACATATCTTTAAACTGCTCTCAAAAATCTTTTGGGTATCAAAGTAGTCTTCTCTTGTGCCATGGCTTTCTTCATTTGGTATGCGCGGCCCCATAATTGTTAGGGCATGAGCCATTCTTACTACGTATTCTATTTGTTCATAGGTGGCCTGTTCTACGTCTATAGATTTTATAATTTGGACTAAATGGTTTGCTACTGCACTTTTTAGTTTTGTGTTGTTTTGATTCCTTCCCAGGCTCATTCTCACCTCTTCTACCGTTTTATATCTTGGTAAATTCGTGTTGGGATCTACCTGGGGGTCGACCATAATTGCTGGAGGAGTTAATCTCATCGGTTGAGATTCTGTTTCTTGAGCGGAAGGCGTATTTTCTACGCTAATACTTTTTTTGCACGCTGCTCCTGTTAGCAAAGCTATGCTCATAACGGCCGCTTTTACAGCAGGATGTAAAACTTTACCTTGCCTTTTTGGAGTAGTAACTTCCTGTTCTGCTTTTTCTCTAGACATAACTATAGAAATTAAAAATCTATCCCTTCATTATAATGTTTTATACCACTTTTGTAAATAATCTGGACGTGGAAGGGTCGTTTTTAACATTGGCATTGAAAAAATGTGGATTTTTGCTATAATTTGCAGATAGAAGCGGGCAGTAGAGTTTACATAAATTTGTATTTCCATGGCAGAACGTTCTAAAGTTGATGGTGTAAGGGATTTGGTTTATGTGAGTAAAGAGTTATTGCAGAAAAAAGATTTTGATGTATGCCTTGGGTTGCAAACAGATATTTTAAAATGTGCCTTGAGGGCTTTGGAGCATTTGCATCCAGGGGGTGGTGATAAGAATAACCCTTATGATGTAAACATCGCAAAAAAACTTGTTGATGAAATTGCTGCTAGATATAGGGGTTGGTTTGATGAGCAGGTTCGATCAGGTATTACGGTGGAAGCCTTTTTTAGTACGTATGCTACAATAGATCAGGCTTCACATGTGGATCTTATTTTTGATGAACTTTATCCTGGACAAACTATTGAAGGGTTTGTTCAAACATGGTTGAATGTAGGTGAAGAAACGTCTGTTGTAGAATCTGGTGTTCGGACTGTTTTGACAGAGCAAGATGCTCAAACAATAGTGAAAGGTTTAGATCAAGAAGACGCAGCTTAATCCCTACCATGCAACATCTTCCTTTAAAAATTTTTTCAGGGTCTTCCCATCCCGAGTTGGCTCAAGAGATTGCCCGGCATTTGCGCATGCGTTTGGAACCGATGACGTTAAAGCGTTTTGCTTGTAATGAGATTTATGCTCGGCCGGAAGAGTCGGTGCGTGGAAGCGATGTGTATGTTATTCAAACAGGAACAAATAATGTGAATGAGGATTTGATGGAACTTTTTATTATTTTAGATGCTTTAAAACGCTCCTTTGCCGAAAGAATTCATGTGGTGATGCCTCATTATGGCTATGCTCGTCAGGATCGTGTGGCGACTCCGCGAGAACCGATTACGGCAAAACTTATCGCTAACCTTATTTCCGCGGCGGGAGCCGATCATGTTATTACCACCAATCTTCACTCCGATCAGGAGCAGGGATTTTTTGATTTTCCCGTGGATAATTTAAGTACCAACCGTTTATTTGCCGATTATTTTAAAAGAAAAAAGCTCCATGATTTGGTAGTGGTTGCGCCTGATACTGGGGCTGCCAAATCAGCAAAACGCTTTGCTGATTTGATTGGTGCTAACCTAGCTATTTTACATAAAACTCGTCCTTCGCATAATGTTTCGGAAGTTACGCAGGTTGTGGGTGATGTGACGGATAAAACCTGTCTTATTTTTGATGATTTGATCGATACTGGCGGTACGGTGGTAAATGGTAAAGAGGCGCTTCTAAAAAAGGGCGCGCATCCTGAAATGTATTTAGCAGCTACGCATGCGGTGTTTTCGCCTCCGTGTGTGGTACGTTTAAAAGGCGCCAAGTTTAAGGAGGTTGTTGTTACCAATACCATTCCTATTGCTGAAGATAAGCGTTTTGAAGGTTTAACGATTTTATCGGTAGCTTCGCTTTTGGCGACAACTATTCAAAACGTTCATAAGGCTAAGTCGGTATCTTCGGTATTTTAAATAAACAGAGGCGAGCCTTTAAAGGGGAAGATATACAGTAATGGCCTTTTTTGCTATAATAGAGATACCTTTTATTTATATTATGCCAACTGCTACAAGAACGATTTATATAGGAAGTGATCATGCCGGTTATGAAATGAAAGAGATGTTGAAAAAATATATGGTGGAAAAGACCGTGAAGTTTGTGGATCTGGGGACATTTAGTAATGACTCTACCGATTATCCTGATATTGCTAGAGAGGTGTGTGAAAAAGTTATTGAGGAAAAAAACGCCTTTGGTGTTTTAATTTGCGGTACGGGTGTTGGCATGATGATGACAGCGAATCGTCGTCCGGGTATTCGTGCTGTAAGTTGCACGCATGAATTAATGGCGAAAATGGCTCGGCTTCATAATGATGCCAATGTGCTTTGCTTGGGGAGCCGACTTATTGGGTCTGACTTGGCGAAGCATATTTTTGATGTGTTTATGGATACTGAGTTTGTAGCTGATGAACGTCATGTGAGACGTATCGAAAAGATCGAAAAAAATGCGCCAATGGTTCCGGTTAAGAAAGATGTGGATGGCTCTTGTTAATATGCTTTTAAATTTTCCAGGAAAATAAAAATTGCTCCCTCTATTTTGTCGGCAGATTTTGGAAAGTTAAACCAAGAGATCGCCTCGGTAGAAAAAGATGTGGATATGCTGCATGTGGATGTGATGGATGGTCACTTTGTGCCCAATATTACTTTGGGTGCACCGGTGGTTGCTTGCCTTAAAACTAAACTCCCTTTGGATTGCCATTTAATGATTGAGCATCCTGAAAGGTATATTGAAGATTTTGTGAAAGCGGGCGCGGAGAGCATTACGGTGCACCAAGAGGCGTGCAAACATTTGCACCGCGTGATTCAACAGATTAAAAGTTTTAAAACGGTGGGGGTGAGTGGAAGGCCAGCGGGAGTTCCCGTGCGGGCGGCGGTTTCTATTAATCCAGGTACCCCTTTGCAGATGATTGAAGAGATTATTGATGAGGTGGATATGGTTTTAATTATGAGCGTTAATCCGGGTTTTGGCGGGCAAAAATTTATTGAAAATGCCCTTGGTAAAATCGCGATGCTTCGCGAACTTTCGCCCAAATTAGATATTGAGGTTGATGGAGGCATTAATACCGAAACCGCCAAGCGTTGTATTGAAGCTGGTGCCAATATTTTGGTTGCCGGTTCCTATATTTTTGGTGCCAAGGATAGGCTAGCGGCGATAAAAAGCTTGCGCTTTTTATAAAACTTGTTATAGTATCGCCTTCTTTTACATTTTAAAAATTAACTTTATATATTTTATGACAATACCTGAAGCTTTTCCTGTTTCTACCCCAGAGGCAGAGCAACCAAGAGATTCGTTTGGTAAATTATGGGGCGTGGTTGGAGATGTTGTAGAAGAGGTTGCAAGAGTCTATGGAGCTTTATCTTTAGCTAGAGAAAAACAAACGGCAGAACCGTCGCTAGTGGAAGATCTGATTTTTTCAGCAGCTTTTGTTGCTGGATATGCGCAGCAAAGGGCAAAGGAGATTTTTCCCGGCTCCTGCGCGGGTGGCGCTGATGCTATTCCTGAGTCCCTAGAGGAAGAAACAGAGAGGTAATAATTTGTATATCTGGGTTTCTTGCCTTTTCGTAAGGTGTTTTTTTTGCTATAACAAGGATGATTTTTTAATTTCATTTTTATGAAAGCTACTACTATTGGTTTGGTGAAAGAGATCAAAAATAATGAAAACCGTGTGGGGTTAACGCCTGTTGGAGTCAAAGAGTTGGTGGGTGCTGGGCATACCGTATATGTACAGAAAAATGCCGGGGTTGGATCTGGCTTTATGGACGCTGAATATATGGCTGCTGGAGCAAAAATGGTTGATACCCCTGAGGAGATTTTTAAGACGGTGGAGATTGTGGTGAAGGTTAAGGAACCTGTGCCAGCGGAATATCCTCTACTGGATATGTTTAAGGGCAAAACGCTCTATACTTATTTCCATCTTTCGGGAGTTGATAAAAATCTGACCTTTAAATTGTTAGAAAGTGAGATTACAGCCGTGGCTTATGAAACGGTTGAAGATGAAAACGGAAGACTTCCTTTACTTGCACCGATGAGTGAGATTGCCGGAGTTTTGGCGATTCAATATGGCGCGGAATATTTACAAAAAAAATATCATGGCAGGGGAGTGACGCTTGGCGTTATTCGTAATACCGATCCAGCTTATACCGTGATTGTAGGCGGTGGTTTTGTGGGTTTAACTTCGGCAAAAACGGTGGGTGGTATGGGTGCTAAAGTTACCATTTTAGATATTAGTGCGGAGCGTGTTGAGTTTTTGAAAAAAGAGCTGCGTGAGTATTTAGGTGAGAAACTTTTTGCCAATATCACGGTGTTGCAATCGAGTGAGAAAACATTGGCAGAAGAGGTGGCGAAGGCCGATTTACTGATTGGGGCGGTGTTGGTGCCTGGTACGCGCGCGCCGGTTGTGGTAACGGAAGCGATGGTTCGCTCCATGAAAAAAGGTGCGGTGGTTGTTGATGTTTCAGTGGATCAAGGAGGATGTATTTGGGGCACACATGCCACAACGCATAGCGAACCTATTTACGAAATTGATGGTGTAATTTTCTGCGCGGTGGCAAATATGCCAGGGCAGGTGGCTCGCCAATCTACGCAGGCTCTAACCTACGCGACCCTTCCTTATCTTAAAATGATGGCGAACGACGGTTCTTTAGAAGCCATTAAAGCATCACTTCAAAAAGATGGGCGTTTTGCTAAGGGGCTTAACACCTATAAAGGTAAAATCACTTATCCAGCGGTCGCCAAAGATTTAGATTTGATGGATAAATATCAGGATGCGAAGGAGCTTTTAGTATAAAACCCATGACAACTTTTGATCAATCTCCATTGCCAGAGCGGCAATCTGCTTACCATGCTTATGGTGCTGTGAAAAAATATTCGAAGTTTTCGTGCTTGGGGATTTTGTTGGGTATAGCAGTTTTGTTTGGTTCTTTTTTCTTTTTATCTAAAGTACATACACCTTATGATATGGTCTATGTACCAGGTCAAAATGCTGGAAATGGCCTGGATGGAAGCGGTAGCATCTGGGTACGTGTAGATGAGTATGTACCGGTAACGATCCAAACCGGAAATAGTATTGAAATGGGGAAACGCTATTTTAGTAAACGCTTTGTGCGAATTTATGATACTGCTACTCGACAGGTTGTTAAAGAAACCATAACGCATGATAGTTTTGAGGTAGCTGCTCCATTGGATCGAATTTTTAATGATGGTGAAAGTGTTTGGATTGTGAATGGCTATGATAAAAATTATCCGCAGTCTTTGCAGGTTTTTGATGGCAAAACCATGGATCCAACTATGAATTTGGAAAGTTTTAGTAAGAAATTTCCTGAGCTGCAAAGTGGTATTGCTGAGATTGCCTATTATGAAGATCCTTTGCATTTGGATCTTTTAACGAAAGATGGTCAAAAACTCTCCTACTATTTTGATGTGGATCGTTTATTTGAGAATCTATCCGATTATAAAACGTTTTTAAAAGCCGGTGCGTCGGAATATAGCTCTTATTTGATGTTGGAAGGTAAAAACTCAAGCGATCTACGAAAAAAGCTGTATAGCATTACGCAGCAAAGCTCTTCCCCGTGGTTCCAGAACTATCCGGCGCTTGCCAATAGTCTTAATGATCTTGAACATCTGAAAAATACTTTTGACGTAAGTGAGGTTACATCCTTACTTTCGGGGAAGATTTTTTTGGAGGGCGAAATTGTTTATCAAAACCGCGCACCTGCCCTTGGTGGTAGCACAACTTCTCATGAACTTCTTATCGCACATAAGTCAGAAGTTGGGGATAATGCTGATTACTTATTAACCTATATTGTGAATGATCAAGAGCAATGGACTGTTTCTAAAAGCCAAGTGCCGATTTTGGCTCAGTTGAACCCACTGGTGAATCCCGATCCATTTTTAGCTTTAGCAGATACTCCACTGGTGCAAAAAGACGGTGAGGTTTTGGTGGTAACGTTGGAACGTATTGGTATTTTGGGCTTGGATGTAGCTACTGGCAAGCAACTCTGGTTTTTTGATCCCAAAGAAGAGAACTTTCGCTAAAAATTGGTGTAATAGGTGGTAGAGTTTTTCGTATCTTATATCAGATGCAGTTTTTTTGCCTTTCTATTCTTTAACTTTATAAAGCTATGGAAAGTTTACCAGTTCATCGTCGGCTGGCGGAAGGGATACAAAGCCTTCCTCGGTTGACAAGAGCAATGGCGTTAGTAGCAATGGCAGCATTGGCGGCTTGCAAAGCTTCGCCCCCTGGGCAGCAATCATCTGCAGATTTAGGCGTTGCCGATGGTGGTCAAATTGATAGGGCGCTCCAGTTATCAAAGAAAAATCTTTGCAACCCTCCACCGTGGGAAGAAAGTGATGCCGGACATGAGGCTCGGATTATTAAATGTATGATTATAGAAGCTCTTAATAAAGAAGATTGGGAAAATGATTGGTATGAAGGTGGTAAAGGGGAGGCCTTTATGGGTCTCCATCCCGATCGAGTTTTAGCGGTAATTACCGAAAGGCTTAAGACCATTGATGGAAAGGTAGCGGCAGCCGAGCAAAAAGATACCTTGGATGAAGGTAAGCGTGGTAGAGCAGAAGAAGCAAAACGAGATTTGGCTAAAATGGCAAAAGATACGTTGGAAAAAATTGCTGTGAGCGACTCAGAAGCTTTTAAAGATGTTCCAAGAACAGTTCTGGCGGGAGCTTTTATGCAAAATATCGGGAAAGTTGCTAAGGGGGAGCAAGCATCTCTTATTAAACATTTTTCTAGTAATTATCCTGAGTATGTTTTAGGGCATTTAGTGCAGGTTGCGGAAAACTTTCCGGCGGAAACCTGGCCCGTTACTATTAGCGCTGCTGTGCAGAAATGCCCTCGCTTGAGTCGTCAGCGGAATATCAGAGTACAGTGGGAAGCAATGTTAGCTCAAGATAAGGATAATTTGGGATTTTTAGCCCAGATGAAAACTTTGGCCGATAGTGCTGGGCCAAATGCTGACGCTGCTTGTAGTAGGTTTCCTTTTGGCCCTCAGTATCTACTGAATCCAAAATGACGCTTAATCCCAGCTGAGTTTACTGTCGCCATCGATGGGTATAGTGGGACCTAAAAATTTTGGTGATGAGTTTAGATTAATATCAAGGAAAGCTTTTGTTCTTGCCGGTATTTCACGTAGGTTGTTGTAAAGGTCGCTTTGGTAAAGTTGCAGGTCGGAGGCAAAACCATACACTTCTAATCCAAGTGCATGGCCAAGGTAGAGGGCTCGGGGAAGATGGAACTGTTGGGTGATGATAATGAGCGATTTTACTTTAAAAATGGCTTTGGCTCGATATAAACTGTCATAGGTATCAAAACCGGCATGGTCTAAAAATATGTCTTCTGCGGGTACGCCATGGGCTAAAAGGTAATCTTTGATGGTGTTTACTTCGTCGTAGGTGGTTCGTCCGTGATCGCCACTTATGAGGATTTTGGAGGCTTTTCCTTTTTGATATACCAAAAGTCCGGTATCGACACGATCTTTTAAAATGGCACTCATATTGCCGTTTTCATAAACGCGGGATCCTAGAATTAACACCGCTTGTGTTTGGGGTAACTGTTCTAATGCTGGGATGATGCGGTTTTTACCTATTTGATAAACGTAAAAATTGATGATGGCTACCAATAGGCATACCAATAAACCGATGATGGCTAATTTGATGCGAAGCTTCATAGCACTAATACAGCGATGTATAGGGACGATCTTGTTCTGCTAGGATAGCACATGAGCCTGATCCATTGTTAGCCATTTCAATAGCTATGTGCTTGGTTGTAGATATAGCTCCGTCCTTTTCCGTTTCATGTATTAATTCTTTTATAAGATCCTGATGTTCGCCTCTTTGAGGAGTACGTCTTAGGCGTAGATAGTCCATTTTGTCAGAAGCCATATCTCGCATGGAGATACCTGTTCTATCTCCGCTGGCATGTTTTTGCTTGTTTTGAAAAACTTGAGCCGTAATATTATTTGAAGGATTGGCTCTTTCCGAAGCTGAATTTGACCCTTGCAGATCATGATCCCAAGTAGTGGTCATATAGGAATGGTCTGTACACCATGAATGTGTTTCACGAGCATCGGAGCTATCATCATAATTTGGCAAAATATTAGCTTTAAAGGTAAAAGCGGTGGATCTACTACTACGTGGATCTTTTCTTTCTTCTATAACCGTGTGGTGTACATGGTCGGAGCCTTTATACCTGTATATACCGTCTATTTCGGTAGAGGTTGTTAAGGTATGAACATATTGTCCTCCCGCATTTAATGGCTCATAGGTAGTAAGTGTGGAGGTGGCTATGGTGGCAAGTGTGGAGGTGCCCATGGCCTTTTGAAAAGTCCAAAGCCGCTCATAGGTTTTTGCGCCAATAGTGATAGCTTCTTTAAATTGATGGCTAGGATTCGGATCGTCTGTTTTTGAGGTCAATGCTAATTGGTGCTCACTGATCACTCGGTCGCCATCTAATCTATCAATTAATCTTAGATGGTTGGGAAAATCGCCATGGATCGTCCCATCATCTTGTAAGGCGTAAGCGCTGTGTAAAATCTTATCTATGGCTTCCCTAACAAAAAGACCGCTCAGTAAGTAATCAACGGAACCACGGAGGATTCTTGCGCCTGCCGTATTATGGTGTTGAGAGAACCCGGTTAAAACCTCCACTTCATGGGCATCGTATAATCCACTGGGGAATGGGCGAGTTAAAGGCATGGGAGTCTAGGGAGATAGTTTGTGCTGCATAATACCGCTAAATTACTTTTTGTCAATGTTTCTTGCGGTACGTGGCTTTAGTTGGGGATGGAGGGAGTTTCTTCACGGGCTAATTTTACATATTTATGAATTTATGGTATGATGGTACGAAAAGGTGAGTAATATTACAACCATCATGAGCGATTATAGTGCAAAACTTGCCCTTATGCCGATCTTCAAAATTTTTGATGAAGATAGCCAACAACGGATGCTTCGCCAGAGCGATGCCGTTTTAAGTAGGCTTATTGCCTATTTGGAAGAGCAAACGCCGAGTTGGCAAAAAAGCCGTGATGATTTGCAAAAAATTATTCAAAATGCTCCGCGTGAATTTAAGCATGAGGTTTCCAAATTTATGCACAAGGTGGAAGAGGATGATAAAAAAGCTGAAATAGAGGCCGCTGAAACACAAATTAATCAAAATATTAACACTTAACATTTATGTTCTTACCAAAACACACCAAGTGCCTTTCTTGGGCACAAGTAAAGCTGTTTCAAAAAAGGGTTGTTTATTTTAATTTTACAGTTGAAGGTGATTTGTCTCAGGCGACTCAAGAGATTAATGATCAAGGTGCTGAGTTTAATAATGTCGCTGTTAATTTACCTTTAGCTGAGATGGAGGCTAAAGCGATTGCTACTATAGCAGGAATAAAGGCAGCGTATACTAAATTTGCTTCACTTGATCTCTTTTTTACAACTCAGAAGGAACTGCAGGATTTAGCTGACAAAAAATTATGGCCACTTGTAACAAAGTGGGAGGAAGATATTAATAAGAAGGTAGAGGATGTTCGGGTGCGCGAGGAGGGAATTAGAGTTGCAGCTGCAGCTATTGTTGATGAAGCTACGGCTAAAGAAAAAAAAGATAGTTCTCATGAAGCAATGGACAATGAACTACGTGTTTGTGAAAACAACCTTACGAAAGCTGCTAATCTGGCTACAGCTATTAGTACTGGACTCTTAAATTATAATGGATCTCCACCAAATTCTGATCAACTCGATGCTTTTCTTAGTGGTAGGGAGGATAGTTTGAATTCTTTGGGGAGTTTGATTCAGCCCGCTGTGGATATAACAAGGGGGAAAATTGGTGGGTTTGAAGATCGTGGTATTGCTTTGGCAGCACGTGCTGCTTCTTTAAATGCAAGTTTGGCTACTTTACGATCTGCGGCTTCTAACTATCGTGATAGAGTTATTGGAGATGGTAAAATCACCGATGCTGCAAAAATACCTCTGCGAAACGCTTTGGAGGCTTTTAAAAAACAGTATCAACCCGATGGTAGATTGGCTGCTCTCTAATTCTTGGTGTGCCCGGCGCGGTTCGAACGCGCGACCTTTGGCTCCGCAAGCCAACGCTCTATCCAGCTGAGCTACGGGCACATGTTTTGTTGGATTTTTCAAAGGGCACGGGCTAATGTAGCCTATTTTTTTTGCTTTGGCAACGGTGCGGATCTGGGCTTTAATCTTTGCCTATAAGCTCAAAGGCTCTCTGTGCGTCGTCTTCTGGAACGTTGATTTTGATCCAGCCTACCGCATTGGTAAGTAAGGGGTTACCTCGGGCGGCACCTTCATCGATAAAGCAGTGAATACCTTCTGCTTCTAATTTGCTTTTAATGATTTCGGCATCGATGGCGGTAGCGCAGGTTCGGATGGTGATGAATTTAGACATGGAAAGGTGATTAAATGATTTGACTATTGCTCCACGCTTTCTGTCTTGCTGGTAACGAGTTTGTTCAATTTTTTGAAATGTTCGGTGATTCTTTCATCGTCGATTTTGGCTTGATTTGACTTGGCCGGTTCGGGCAATTGTGTTTTTTCTTTATCAGTAAGGGGGCTGCTGTCTGGATAGTTTCTGTATACAGTTAAAGTGTTGTTTTTTGGGCTCAGCATAAGGGTGTCGAGCATGATGATGCCATTTTCGCTCATTGAGGAGACGCCGCTCCAAAATTTACCCGTATAAATTTCTTCGTTGCCAATTTTTACGGTAAAAGGTTTTTGGTAGAGGCTATCATCGAGAGTTGGTGGAGTTGTTTGAGGTTTCAATCTTTTTACCGCATCATCCGTAAAGCTGAAGGTGTCGGTGGTGTCGTCATAAGCAAGTAGGTCGTCTTCGGAAAAAACTATTTCATTGGTGTCGGTGAAGTATACGGCGAATTTAGCGGGCTGGGCGGACTCGGATGCGGCAGGGCTGCAGCCAGTAATGATTAATAAACTTACTAAGGTGAGGAGGATTTTTTTCATAGATGATGCATTAGAGTAAGTTTATTGTAGAGGCCCTATCCTAAGTTGCCAATGAAAAAGCTAGCTGCTATCGGGTATGCGGACAAATTTTATGTTTCGATATTTTAAGTCGATGCTGTGTGCGATTTGATGATGTTCTTTGCAAAGTGGCGCTAGGTAATGGGGATCGTGGTTTTGGCTTAAACCAAAACGTTGGGTGTGATGGATGTGCTGGGCTGGTTTAAAGCACGTTGCTATTGAGCATTTGGTGCCATGTTCTTCTTTGATAAGCTGTTTGATTTTTATTGGAATATGCCGGGATTTTGCGGGTTGGATATTGGTAGAAATTTCCTCTTTAGTTTGAGCGATCTGTTTGCGGCGTTGTCGCAGCATGGTGCGTAAAAGGTCGTTTATGTTTATGCCTTTTGCGTGGAGTTCGTTCAGTTCTTTAATGATATCTTCGTCTAATTGGAAATTGATTGGTTCACTTTTTTTGTCTGATGAAATCGGCGGAGAGGTCTGCGCGCGCATAGCGGAGCATCCCTTGTGGAGACTTTTATCGTCAAAAAGTGGCTCTTGAGAGCTATTTTTATTTTCGCCCTCCAGATTTTGGAGGTTTTCTTTTTGTATTGAGTGTTGGGCCAATTTTTCATCTCGCACTAAAGTTTCTAAAGCTTTTTGCGAAAGTAGTTTCATTTTCTCGGCAAGTTCCTGTTCGTTTTCGATCGTGGCAATCGAGATGACTCGCGCCAATTTATTGATGCTTACTTCGCCAGTTACCAGCATTTTTTGTAAGGCCGGTTTATCTTCCAATCTTTTTTCCAGATTCAGGGCGAGGCGTACTTGCTCTTCGCTCAAACCTGCCAAGATTTTGGCGAACATAAAAATTGAGGCGAACCCTTTTTTCTCGTACAGTCTGCGGCGATTCACCTCTGGTAATAAGCCAATAAAACGTTGGCGCCATTTTCGTGCTTGTTCGCCATATTTTTGGCAGAGCATAAAAAGTTTTTCGTCGGAAAGGGAAAGATTATTCATAAAGTATACGTTAAGAAATACATGCGTGCTTTACTACAGCCCAAATGCGGATGTATTGCCGAACGTTACACTTAACGGTCGCTCCAAAATAAATAAGTTGTTAGTTAAATTTTAGCATGCCTAAGCTGAAATTCAAGAATCTTGGCTTGAAAATTTTAGTCAAATGTTGCGGGATTATATTGGAATATTGG
>CAYMDR010000011.1:0-8525 GCA_964389195.1 uncultured Candidatus Peribacteria bacterium
CTCCTTATTACTGGGCAAACTCTTGGGTATAATCTTGATACCTACTCCTTTTGCGATTCTAGCAAAATAGGAGAGGGTGGGCTCAATCTATCTAATTATAGAAGTTTTGCCGCCGATGCTTTAATTGAGAGAATTCGTACAACTTTTAATACGGAAGAGAAAAACCGTTTGTTGCTAGAATTGGCTAAAGTTATTGCCGACGATATTCCCGCTATTTTTCTGTACCGCCCACAGTATGTTTTTGCTACGGATGGTAAGGTAAAGGGTATCAATCTGGCTGGTTTGGCTTTTGCGAGTGATCGTTTTGCTCAGGTTGAGGAATGGTGTATTGTGTGCAAATAAAAAGTAAAGCAGGTATGTCTTTCTTTACTTTTTAGGGCTTTTTAGCTATATATATTCCAGTATTTATTCTGTAATTTTGATTATTATGCAGGTTGTTTTTACTCAAAATGTCAAGGGTGTGGCGCGTAAGGGTGAGGTGAAAAATGTAAAGGATGGGTTTTACCAAAACTTTCTTTTACCTAAAAAATTAGCTGTTATCGCTACAGAAGGTAAAGTTCGAGAAGCTGAAATTATGCGTAAAAATGAAACGGTTACCAAAGATCGTATCAAAGAACAGGCGCAAGAACTTCAAAAAAAGCTTTCTGGCCTTAAAATTACCCTTAAGAGTAAAGCAAATGGGGATAAGCTGTATGGCTCTATCACGGAAAAAGATATTCTTGATGCCCTTGAAAAAGAGGCAAAAGTACAACTTGGAAAATCTAATGTTGTTCTTTCTGAGCATATTAAAGTGGTTGGCACTTATGAAATCCCTATTATGTTAACAGAGGGAGTGAACACAAAAATTACCTTAATTGTAAAAGGTGAGAAAAAATAATACACACGAAGAGGAGCGAAGTGTGCTTTATGATAAAGGCAAAATCTTAGCTATTGATTTTGGTGATAACCATGTTGGTTTGGCCTTGAGTGATGTTGATAGACAGATGGCTTTTCCTTATAAGACGATTAGCAATTTTGGTAGCTTAGTTAAGCTTTTTGCTCAATTGCAGCTCATTTGCCAACAGGAACAGGTTGGTTTGGTGGTTATGGGACTACCGTTTGATGAGGAAGGTTTACTGACTCCCCAAACTGAAAGAATACAGAAAATTGGCAGAAAATTAGAGGTAGCTCTTGGAAATGTTCCTTTTTGTTTTATTGATGAGGCTTTTAGCTCTTTTGAAGCCGATAAGTTTTTAGAAAATATCAACATTAAGGCCAGTAGGCGTAAAAAGACGGAAGATGAGTTAGCTGCTGTGCTTATTTTGCTCAAATATATGGATAAAAAGTAGGTTTTGCGCTATAATTAGTATATTGCAATACCTAAGCTTTATGGATTCTCTGCAGATATTATTGATGTTTTTTGGAGCAATTGTAGGTTTCGCTGCCATTTCTGCTCTTTTAGAGCTGTTTATTCAGCATCAGCAACATAGAAAAATGAAGCGTGAGGTCTATACCACGCTTTCAATTCGTGTAGCCAAAGATAATGAAACCGGTCCCATTGTGGCTGAACAGATCTTTTCGGCTCTTCATGGTATGGCTAAAAAACTTTCTTTTTGGGAAAGACTTTGTGGTGAACATCAAGAGCAGGTGAGTTTTGAGATTGCCAATGTGGATCGCAATATTCGTTTTTATGTCCATTTTCCTTCTAAATTAAGAAATCTAGTGGAAGGGCAAATTTATGCACAATATCCTAGTGTAGAGATGGTTGAAGTGGAAGATTATGCCTCTCCCAAGGCTGTTGAGGTAAGTAGTGGGTCTGAACCTCCTCGTGAGGGTAGGGAACTGACACAGGCGCTTACGGTTCCATCTTCAAGCCCTACGATTCCTGTTGCTAAAGATTTTATACCGGTAGATATGTTTAAAAATGCTGTGGGTGCAGAGCTTACTTTAGCTGATCCGACCATTTTTCCTATTAAGCGCTATCCGCAATTTGAAGACAAAAAAGCTAAAGTTGCCTTAGATACTTTAGCCTCTATGACCTCCACACTTTCTAAGTTTAATGATCCAGAGGAACAGGCTTGGATTCAGATGGTAGTGCGTCCCTTGGATGACAAATGGCGTGTGGTTTTTATTAAATGTTTGCGTGTTTTAAAAAAAGGTATTTTTCTTAATATTGAAAGTTTTCAAAAGGCTTATGCTAGGGCTTATTGTACACGTAGCCGGATGTTACGTATTGTGTTTTTTCCTCTCTATTGGTTTTTTGCCTTACAGGGTTTGAAGGCCGGTACTACAGCTTTATCAAGCGAAACCGATCATAGTAGTGGCGAATATGTTGAGGAGCAGGTCTCTAAAACTCATGATAAGGAAACGATTATGGTGGCGGCCGTGGATAAAATTGGAAAGCTTTTATATGAAGTTAGCTTACGGATTGTGTATGTACCTAAACATTACGAAAAAGAGGTTGTACTTCTTAAGCTGCGGGAAATTGCAGGCTCCTTCAAACAGTTCAATATTCCTCACTTAAACGGTTTTGAAATGGAAGAGATCGTTCGTGGGCATGAAATTATTGAAAAATATAAGGAGAGATCTATGCATAATCCCTTTGTTTTGAATGTGGAGGAGTTGGCAACGATTTACCATTTGCCCAATACTACTGTGACAACACCCAACATTTATTGGGTTCGTTCCAAAAAGCTTGAACCCCCTAACGATTTGCCTACTCCTTCCAGTACAAAGGCTGAGGATATGACCATTCTTGGCAAGACCAATTTTAGGTCTACCAATCAGGTTTTCGGTATTAAAACGCTTGATCGCCGTCGTCATATTTATATCATTGGAAAAACGGGTATGGGTAAATCTACACTGCTAGAAAATATGCTCTATGCTGATATTATGGCCGGTCATGGGGTAGCTGTGGTGGATCCGCACGGTGATTTAGCCGATGCGGTTTTGAACTTTATCCCTGCTCATCGTACCAATGATGTGATCGTTTTTGATCCATCGGATCGTGATTTTCCGGTGGCTTTTAATATGTTGGAAAATATTGATCCGGCGTTGAATACGATTGTGTGTTCAGGTTTGGTGGGTATTTTTAAGAAGATTTATGCTGAAAGCTGGGGTCCGCGTTTGGAACATATTTTGCGTAATACCATTCTCTCGCTGCTTGAATATCCAAATACAACAATGCTTGGTATTCCTCGCATTTTACAGGACGCTGATTTCCGTAAGCGGGTGATTCGTAAAATTACCGATCCGATTGTGAAAAGTTTTTGGGTGAATGAGTTTGAGAAGATGGATCCTAAGAACCGTATTGAAGCTATTTCGCCTATTTTAAATAAGGTTGGGCAGTTTTTGTCTTCGCCGATTATCCGCAATATTTTGGGTCAACCACAAAGTGCTATCGATTTGCGCTTTGCGATGGATCATAAAAAAATTGTAGTGGTGAATCTTTCTAAGGGTAAAATTGGTGAAGATACTTCATCGCTGCTCGGTGCTATGATGATTACCAAGTTCCAATTGGATGCTATGAGTCGTGCCAATATCCCTGAAAAAGATCGTACTGACTTTTACTTGTATGTGGATGAGTTCCAAAACTTTGCGACCGATTCGTTTGCGACGATTCTTTCCGAAGCCCGTAAGTATAAATTGAACCTTACCATGGCCAATCAGTATATCGCGCAAATGCCCGAAGAGGTACGCGATGCTGTGTTTGGTAACGTTGGTACGATTATCTCTTTCCAAGTGGGTTTTGATGATGCGGAATATTTGTCAGGCCAGTACGGTGAAGAGGTTTTGCCGCCGGATCTTGTGGCTTTAAATAAATATACCGCCTATAGCCGCATTTTGGTTGATGGTATGCCCACCAAAACTTTTTCTTTAGATACTTTACCGCCACCTCAATTGCAGTTTGAGGAAGGCCGACGTGAAAAAGTTATCCGCCTTTCACGGGAGCGCTATGCAACGCCTCGTGAAATTGTAGAGGATAAGATTCGTCGTTGGAGTGAAGCTGCTAAAGTAGAAGATGAAGATGTAAAACCAAGAAGTTTTACTGATAAACCAAAGGGTTCATTGCCGGAGGTAAAGGCAATTACTCTTCCAGGAAAACCAAAGGCCGCGAAGATTTCGCTTTAAGCTAAAACCACCTCGACTCCCGGCAGCATCGTGCCTTCCAGAAATTCGAGCATAGCACCGCCACCTGTAGAAACGTGGCTGAACTTTTTTTCGTTGATGCCAAAATGTTTAATGGCCTCTACGGTGTCTCCGCCGCCAATAATGGTTTTAATACCCTTAGCCTTGGCTAAAGCTTGAGCGATGCCCTGAGTTCCTTTAGCAAAAGGTTTTTTTTCAAAAAGGCCAACTGGTCCATTCCAAATAACGGTTTTTGATTTTTTAATGATGTCGGTAAAATTTTTCAAACTGTGAGTACCCACATCCAAAATTTTCATATCTCCCAATACATCTTCAATCGGCATATTCAGAGTGGTGGCTTTATCGGTTATTTCATCGGCAACAATAACATCGGTAGGAAGAACAAAATTTTCTTTTAAAGCTTCAGCTGCAAGCATAATTTCTTGAGCGATTTCCACTTTATTTTTTTCATAAAGCGATTTGCCCACATCGTACCCTTCTGCTGCTAAAAAGGTATTAGCAAGACCTCCACCAATTAAAAAATAGTCCGCTTTGCTTAAAAAATTACGGATTAAACCAATTTTAGTATCGATTTTAGATCCACCAATAATAAGTGTGAGCGGATGTTGAACTTTTTTAGTAAGTTCCGAGAGAACTTTAATCTCCTCTTCCATGAGCAGTCCGCAGTATGTTGGTAGTATTTTGGCAACACCATAGGTTGAGGCATGGGCTCGATGGGCAGTTCCAAAAGAATCGCTCACGAAAACTTCGGCGAGATTGGCTAACTGTTTACTAAAACTCTTACTACAAGCCTCCTCCTCTTTATGGAAACGTACATTTTCAAGCATGATAATGTCACCGGCTTTCATTTTATTGAGTACCTTTTCAACCTCTACTCCTATACAATTGTTTAATTTCTTTACCGGTTTTTTGAGCAATTTGCTTAAATGTTTTGCGATCGGATCCAAACGGAGCTCTTTTACCACCTTGCCATCGGGACGACCCAAATGTGAAATAAGGATAATCTTGGCTTTTTGTTTTAAAAGATATTTAAGGGTGGGTAAAGTTCTTTTGATGCGAGTATCATCCAAAACTTTATTTTTTTCTAAGGGTACGTTGAAATCCACCCTTACCAATACACGTTTATTTTTAACCAAAGCTTTGCGAAGTGATCGAATCTTCATAAAGAAAAATAAAAGAATATTACTTGTGTTGTAAAGTTTTTTTCAGCATAGCCATCTCTACTGCAGCTTCTGCAAACTCTTTGCCTTTATGAAGCTTATTTTCAGCAATGCGATCAACCGCTTGTTTCTCATTAAGCACTGTTAAAATACCAAAAATAATAGGTATACCATAGAGCAAATTCACCTCCATAAGGCCACGATAACTTTCTTGGCATACCTGTTCAAAATGGGGTGTATCTCCTTTTATGACTATTCCTAAGCAAATAATGGCATTCGTTTTTTGTTCTTGAGCAATGAGTTGCGCAGCCAAAGGAATTTCTAATGCGCCAGGAACTTTTAGAGTAGTAAGGTTTTTGGACTGTACACCTAAATGAGTTAAAGTTTCCTGGGTACTCAAAAGTAACTTATTGCCAAGCACATCATTAAAACGCGCTAAAATAATGGTGATATGCAGATTTTTGCCGTCAAGTTTGGGAGTACTTTTAGAGATTTTCATGTTGGCTGATTAAATAAAGCCTCGTTCTTGAAGGAACTGATAGGTTGTTTCCTTTTCTTTATCTTGTAAAAGTTTTTCCAGATAGCGACTAATAACATCTATTTCAATATTAACTTCACTACCTTCGGTTAACGTGCCTAAATTATTAGTTTCAATCGTTTGTGGTATCAGTGTCACTTCAAAATCATTAGTCCCCAGATTGCTTACCGTTAAACTTGTACCATTAATAGTAATAGAACCTTTTAAAGCAACATATTTGGCCATTTCGTGAGGCAAGCTTACGCTAACTCTACGTGACATACCTTCCGCGACAACCTTTTTTATTTTTCCTACAAAATCAACATGTCCCTGTACCATATGTCCATCTAAACCATCTCCAGCTTTGAGCGGATTTTCCAGATTTACACGAGTAGCTTTTTGGTAATTTTTTATAATAGTATGTTGTAAAGTCTCTTGCACAGCCTCTACGATAAAACTATGTTCATTACTTCCTTCAAGAACCGTTAAGCAACAACCATCTATAGCAATAGAATCGCCAACTTTTTTTGATGACGCCATTGGTGATGCAATCGTAAGGAAGGTATTGCCATCACGATCTTCCAGGTTTTGAATCGTGCCGATTTGTTGAATAATGCCAGTAAACATTTAATGAGCTTAGATATTAGCTTAAAGCCTTAGTATTGTTGATGAGGATAGGGAGAAAGTCAACCAGCCTTTTAGCTTAAAGCGACTTTAACTTTTTTTCAGTATCTCATTAAAAAATCTTTAACTTCAAAGTTTATCTTGAGGGCACTTATTTTTTAATCTTTTCATTATGAGAAGTGTCAACAAGGTTATACTTATTGGGTACTTGGCGGCGGATCCCGATTTTACTACTACTACGGGGGGTAAGAGTGTAACAAATTTTAAAATTGCCACTAATCGGGATTGGAAATCTACCGATGGCGAAAAACATCAAGATACCGATTACCATCGTATTGTGGCTTGGAAAAAATTAGCTGAAATTTCAGCGCAGTATTTAAAAAAGGGGGCGGCTGTATATTTGGAGGGGCGTTTAATGAACCATCAATACACCGATAAAAATGGCATCGAAAGGCAAATGACCGAAATTGTAGCTGATACTATTAACTTTATGAATTTTCGCCGTACGAAAAATGTTGAAGATATTACCTTGGTAGAGGTGGCTGAATAGTAAGGTTTACTAGGGGAGGTTTTCTGCAGGCAGTTTGAATAGAGCTTTGGTTGCTTGCAGGGAACTTCCTTTGTGCTAAGATCTGGGCGTTTTAAGTTTTTGGTATGAAAAAGATCTTCATAGTTGGTAGTGCTCCTTTGCCTTTTGAAGAGGTGAAGATCCGTACGGCGGCCGGATTGCGAACATGGCAATTTCTACACCCTTTGCTTGCTTTTTCTGAAGCTTTTTCGCTTCATCTTGTTACTATTGCGGAACCATCCTCTTATAATCGCAATGGTACGAGTGGCAATGCGCCTAAAAGTTTGGATTCACGCAGACATTTTGAGCATACCGTTTTTTTAAAGGATGATGCCAAACTTTTAAGTTCTTTGCAAAAACTTCATGATAGTTTTCAGCCGGACATAATTTTGAGCGTGAATACCTATCCTTCCTTTTTGGCTGCTCAATTGCATTCATCTGCGCCTTTTTGGGCGGATTTGAATGGCTGGATTATGGCTGAGGCTCAAGCTCAGGCCTTTAAAATGCAAACAGATGATTATCTCGCCCATTATTACCGTATGGAACAGGTTATTCTTAAGCGCGCCGATAAGTTTTCAACGGTTTCTAAGGCTCAAGCTTTGGCGCTTATGGGTGAGCTTGCAACTATGGGGAGGATGAACCACCAAACTTTTGGCTACTCTTTTGTAGAAGCCATTGCTAATGGTACTGAATGGTTTGATACGGATCAGGATTTTTCTTTGGTGGAGGCTAAGCAATTATTGCAAAAAAAGTTTGTTTCACTTCAAGCAATCCCTCAAGATGGTTTTTGCTTGTTGTGGGTGGGTGGCTACAACACCTGGGTCGATGAGGAAATGCTTTTTCATGCTGTAGACAAAGCTTTGGGTACACATAAAAATATATATTTTATTTCCACTGGCGGTCAAATTGCCGGCCTTGATAATAAAACTTTTGCCCGTTTTAAGAAACTTGTTGAGCATTCTCAACATAAAGATCGCTATATCTTTTTAGGGTGGGTTGAACAACAAGATCTTTCTGCTTTATATGTCTTTGCTGATGTTGGTTTGAATGTTGACCGTATGTGTTTAGAAACTCTTACTGGTGCGCGAAATCGTATTAATGAAATGATGAAATTTGGACTGCCGGTTGTCAGTACGCTTGGATCAGAGATTGCTCAAACGATGTCTGATGTTGGTGCAGGTTTTGGGGTACAAAGTGGCAATGTGCTGGCTTTTACAGATGCTCTTGAAAAACTTTTTATGGATAAAAAACAGGAGGGCTCTTTGTTAGCATCTTTTGGTGCAGCTGGGAAAAAATATATCCGGGAAGAGTGCAATTACCAAACTCTTAATCAGCCTTTTATTAAGTGGATTCAGCAACCGTTGCCTGCGCCTGATCGGGGTTTTACTATTAATTTTAATAAAACTGGCCACTTTAAAAGTGCTTTTCGCTATCTACGAGAACAAGGTTTTAAACGTTTTTTAAAAAAATTGCGGCAGGTTTTGTGGTGCTTCTAGTTTTTTGCTGCAAAATTTTTGCAATCTCATTG
>CAYMDR010000011.1:8535-20170 GCA_964389195.1 uncultured Candidatus Peribacteria bacterium
GCAGGTTTTGGGGTAATTTTAACCAGACTATGAAGAAAAATCTACCTTCTTCCTATACCTGTTTTTTCTGCACTTTGGGGATACAGAGTTGCGACATATTGCGTTTTACCATTTTGCAGTTTTCTTATCCTTATTTCGTATCTTCCAGCTTCAATCACTGGTCTAGTTTTGTTGTCTAATCTGTCGTAATCAGTTTCTATAATTTTTGCCATATCTAAAGGAGGTCTATCAAAAAAAGGTTTATCAAGATCTTCAATGTTAAAGGTACAATCTTCAAAAGTAGCGCCTCCAAAGTTTGTTCTTGTTAATTTTGCACTCCCAAAATTTACGTTTTTAAAATGACCCAAACTGAAACTTATACCTGTTAAATCCCAACCATCTAAATCTACGTTTTCCATGTGTATTGCTATCGCATGTGCCGGATTGTTTAGTAATTTTAGTTTTTCTTTTGCTTTATTAAATTTTCCCTGATCCCCTATTTTTAGGGCTTTTGCTAGTTTTTCTAGATTAAAATTGATTTTATCATTTCTATCGTCCATTTTTTCATCTTTATCTTCACAGTTTTTTAAAAGTTCATCTACGGTAGCACCCGTATGTTCACATATAGCGGATGTCTCTCTGGAGCCATCCCCTGAATCATCACATCTTGCAGTTTCTGTACCCAAGATTTCTCTAGGGTCTCTTGGTCTATTTTTGCTGCCTTCTGTTTCTATGTGCATTACTAAGGAGTTTAAAATCGTGGCTACTCTAAAACTTATAGGATATATGTCAATAGCTATCGGTATTTTTTTGTGAAAAGTCTTTGAAAAGATAGCATGACATCGTACTTCACCTTAACAATTTCTGAAATTTTTTCTATACTGTTGTCATGATTGAATCTTCTTTATTGGTGGCGCGCGGAAAAATAGTGAAAGCTGTAAGTGTTGGGCTTATTTTTGTTTTAACTGTTACGCTTTTAAGTGGTTGTTTCGAGAAAGAAAAAGCTGCAAAGAAGACGGCTGCAGAGCCGGTGGAGCTTGTTTATTATAAACTTTTTGATGAGGAGGATGTGATGCGACCGCTTATTCAGGAGTATGAGTCTAAACATCCCAATGTTTCGATTCGTTACCGTAAATTTACGGATCCAGTTGAGTATGAAAATTTGATTATTAATGAGCTAGCAGAAGGAGAAGGGCCTGATCTTTTTTCGGTTCCTAACTATTGGTTTTTACGAAATGCTCGCAAGTTAACCCCTCTTTCTCCCCAAGTTTTTTCACCCAAGCAGTTTGAGGATACTTTTGTTAGTGTTGCTAAAAATGACTTGGTCTTAAAAGATGCCAATGACAGTCAGGAGAAGGTTTTTGGTATTCCGCTTACGGTTGATACCTTAGCGCTCTATTATAACAAGAGTGCTTTTGAAGATAAGATTCCATCGCGTGGTAAGCCGGCAGCAACCTGGGAAGAGCTTAAGGAGGATGTTTTTAAGCTCACTAAAAAAGATAATAGTTTTGAGCGCTTTGAGGTGGCAGGTATTGCCATGGGAAGATCCGATAATGTAGCGCGGGCTATCGATATTTTGTATTTGTTGATGTTGCAATATAAGACCAATTTTTATAACGATAATATTTCTCAGGCAGAATTTTCCAAGCAGCAAGCGATTTCTTCTACGGGGGTTAATCAGAATCCGGCAACGGAAGCTTTTAAGTTGTATACAAGCTTTGCTCTTCCAGCCAATAAAAATTACTCTTGGAACTCCTATCTGGCCGATACCAAATCGCCAACCAAAGAGCTGGAGACTTTTGCTAGAGGAAAAGTTGCGATGATTTTTGGTTATTCTTATCTTTATGGACAAATTGCTGGAGAGATTAAAGATTTGGCTGATAAAGGGGTAAGTACCATGAACGCTAAAGATGTACGCATTGCTGCCGTACCGCAAATTATCGATCCTAAAACCTCCACTGAAAAACGCGATGCGTATGCTAATTATTATGCAGAAACGGTAAGTCGAACCTCTAAGCATTCTGAACAGGCCTGGGATTTTTTACTTTTTCTTAGTTCCAAAGATAATTTAGCTTATTATCATGACAAGACCCATAAGCCAACCAGTCGTCGTGATATGATTGATGAGCAAATGAAAGATCCTATTTATGGTGTTTTCGCAGAACAGATTGGCTATGCTGAGAGTTTCCCCGTTTATGATGCTCCTCGTTATGCAGAAATCTTTGGATCCGCTATTAACGCAATTTTAGCAACGAGCTCTCCAACTGAGGCGGTTCGTTCTGCTGAAAATCAGATTAATGATTTACTTCCGGCTAAAGGGCTGATTACACCAAAGCAAAATGCTGACACTCCTCAAGCAACTCCTACTCCATCCACAAAGAGCAACTAAAGGAGCAGAAATTTTTTTGTTGCTTTTTGTTTTTACGTTCCCTTTACAGGTGCGGAGTTTACTCTACGCTCCGGGGATTTTTTTGACCGGCCATTTTAATCCTTTTGCCAGTTTTTTTGTTTATCTTCCCGATCTTTTTTTGTTGCTTGCCTTTTTATTTTGGGGACTTGCTTTTCAGCAAGGAACCATCAAGGTTATGCGCTGGGGAGATCGTAATTTTACGCTATTACTGGCTGTTTTCCTTGGGTTTATTGTTTTGAGTTTAGTGGTGGCAGGGGATAGGAGTTTAAGTTTTTTTTTGATGCTGCGTTTTGTTGAATGGTTTCTCCTTTATTTGCTTTTGCTTCAAGATTTCATACGGATGGTTTTGGTGGCCAAGGTTTTTCTTTTTGCTTTGGGGTTCCAAGCTATCTTGGCTTTGGGGCAGTTCTTTTTACAGCACTCTATAGGGTGGCTCTCTTTTTTAGGCGAGCCTTTGCTTTCTGCCACCACTGTAGGTGTGGCTAAAATTGATCTGCTGAGTGGCAAAATAGTGCGGCCTTATGGAACGTTTCCTCATCCTAATGTGTTAGCCGGAGCTTTGGGTATGGCTGGTGTTTTATTTTGTGCGCTGTGGCCTCTTCTTAAAAAAAAATATACGAAGCTTTGGCTTACGTTGCTGGGGCTAATTTTTTTAGCTTTCCTCTTAACTTTTTCTCGAAGTGCTTTTGTTGGCTTGGTAGCCGGTGGGACTATTTTTTTGCTTCGTAAAAAAATACCTAAGTTTACATTTCTCCTTTATATTTTAGGTTTTATCATTGTGCTTTTTAGCGCTCTTTTTGTTTTCAAGGTGAATAATCTTTTCTTTACGCGTTTGGGAGGCATATTTAACGATGCGGCTACGCAGGAGCGAATGGAGTATGTGGGCATAAGTTGGAATATGCTCACTCATGCGCCGCTTGGTGTTGGTATTGGTAATTTTACTTTGCAGATGCAGGATTTTACCTCTCATAAGCTTACACCCTGGCTTTTTCAGCCGGTTCATAACGTTTTTTTACTAGTGGCGAATGAGCTTGGTTTGTTGGGAGGGGTTGTTTTCCTTGGTTTATGCGGCTATTTGGTTGGTATGTTATGGCAGCAAAAACAGGCGCTTGCTTTAGCGCTTGTGGTTGGATTTTTAACCGTTGCCATCTTCGATCACTATTTTTTTACGCTTTATCAGGGACAGGTACTGCTTTTTGTTATGTTTGCTTTTGTGACGAAGTATCAAAAAACTTAGCGTTTCCTCGTAAAAAATCTTCAATTTGCATAGGAGCTTTTCCTTCAACTTGGATTTTTTTAAGCGCCAAGAGCCCTTCTTTAGTTACTAAAGCTAGCCCGTTTTTTTCGGAAGCAATAATTTCTCCTGGTGTATGTTTTTTAAGCGAAGTTGCTTTATTAAAAGGTATAGGTTCAGCTTCTAATATTTTTAGTCGTTTGCCATGTACCATCAAAAAAACTGATGGCCATAGCACATAGGCGCGCATGCGATTATGAATCTCTTGGGCGGTCATGGTTTTGGGGTCGATCAGGCCATCCTCTTTCTTTATTTTATGGCAATAGGTGGCCTTGGCATGGTTTTGTGGAAGCGGGTAGAGGATACCTTCGGCAATATCTTTGAGTAAAAAAGGTAAAGCTATGGCTCCACTTTGGCTTAGTTTTAAGCGCAAACTTAAAGCATTATCTTGAGGGTCAATGGTTAATCTTTGAATTAACCAAATGTCGCCGCTATCCAAACCTTCTGCCAGGCGCATAAAAGTGATGCCGGTTTCTTGATCACCTTGGAGCAAAGCTTCTTCCACTGGCGAAGCGCCACGATATTTTGGCAATAGTGATCCGTGCAGATTAATGCAGCCAAAACGTGGGATAGCCAAGATTGCTTTTGGTAAAATCTGGCCATAGGCTACCACTACAATAAAATCCGGTTTTAAATTTTTTAGAAGTGTTATAAATTCGGGGTTTTTGCGGGTGCTTTCCGGTTGAAGCACGGGAACTTCTGCTTGTAAGGCTAATATTTTAACGGGAGAAGGTGTCAGGAGCTGTTTTCTACCAACTTTCTGATCGGGTTGTGTTACTACCGCCTCTATCTTAAAATCTTCGTCATCTAACAAGGCTTGCAAGGGGAGTAGGGCAAAGTCAGGAGTGCCCATGTAAATAACCTTTAGTTGTTTTTGCGGCATTTCTTCTTGCTTAAAATAAAATCTTGGCTATAATACTCCTCTTATTATCACATGTAAAATTGATGGAAGAAAAATTTTTACAAGCCAAAAAGCTCATCGAAAAAGCACAAAAAGTGCTCTCGCTTTCGCATAAAAATCCTGACGGCGACACCCTGGGGGCATCTTCCGCTTTTTATTTAGGACTTCAACAGCTGGGGAAAGAGGTGACCATGGCTTGTGTAGATCCGATTCCGGAAAGATACCATTTTGTACCCGGTATGAATCGAGTGGTGCGTGAGTTTAATTTTCGCGAATACGATCTTATTATTGTTTCGGATGCCGGGGCTTCTTATATGACGCGCTACCATGAAATATATCCCGATATTTTTAAGGGTGAGGTACCGGTTCTTAATTTTGATCATCATGCTTCCAACGATAATTTTGGTACCTGTAATGTTGTAAGTGTGGAAAGTGCTTCTACCACTATGTTGCAATACAGTTTTTTTAACTTTCTTGGTATTCACATTACGCCGCAAATTGCCACAGCGATTTTAACAGGTATTTATAACGATACCGGCAGCTTAATGCACTCCAATACTACCACTGCAGTTTTTGAGGTTGCTGGCAAAATGATGGAAGCTGGGGGGAAAGTTAATGTGGTGGCTAAAAATCTTTTTAGAACTACGCCGGTTTCCACTTTAAAACTATGGGGAAGAGTCCTGGAAAATGTACATATTAATAATGAAGGGGTAACGGTTTCGGTGGTTACCTGGAAAGATTTTGAGGAGTGTGAGGCGAGTCCCGACGAAATTTCCGGCATTGTTGATTTTTTAAATTCGGTGCCTAATACCAAATATACCTGCTTACTGAATGAGGATAAACATGGCAATATTAAAGGATCCTTCCGTACGCAGCGGGGGGATGTTGATGTAGCGGAACTGGCCGCTCAGTTTGGTGGAGGTGGCCATAAAAAGGCCGCAGGGTTTAGTATGCCCGGCCGTTTAAGCAAAGAGACCCATTGGAAAATTATTCCTGAGCAAAAACTCCAGAAAGCTGTAGGCATCGATGCTGCTGTTTCCTAAAAAATTTCTCAAACTTGGCGCTCTCCGCTATAATGGCGGGGATATATTTTTCCTTTATGAATTTTCGCCGAGCTATTGCTGTTTTTTTTACTTTCCTTTTTGTTCTTACGTCGCTCTTAATGTTTTTAACGGCGGCGATGACGAACACTTTTTTAAAGACCAGTTTTTATCAAGGAAAAGTTCGTGAAGGGGCTTATGATTTTTTGGTGAAAGTTGCCACCTATCGTATTCGTGAAAATGATGAACTTTTAGCGCTCTATTTTAATGATGCTAAACTTAAGGCGGAAATTACCAATGTTTTTACGCAGGAACTTTTTAATACGATGAGCGATCATATTGGCCAACAGATTCAGAAACTTAAAGAAAATCCACGTTCACCGGTAACGATCAGTTTAAAACTTTTTCGTGAAAGTTTACTCACCGTGGCGCATAATCTTTCTTATGAACTTTTTCAGAGTTTACCGGTATGTATAGAGGATCAGGTACCAGAAACCACCACCAGTGGTTTGCCTACTTGTGTGCCAGAAGGGGCTGAGTATAATGATGCATCGGCATCACTGGCGGCTCGTTTTGAAAAAGCCATTTATGCCGCGATGCCCGAACAGGTTCAATCCGATCTCACCTCTTCCGAAGCGAGCGGAAATGTGATTTTAATCTTGTTAATAGGTTCGATTGAAACGATTAAATATACTTTGTATTTCATTCTCCTTTATTTGGCCGTGATGATAGCGCTGCTTGTGTATAAGCCTTTTGCCGCTATTTTAAAGTATGAAGGTTTTGCCTTTGCTTTAAGCGGTATTTTGGGTTATTGCTTGAGTTTAGTTTTTGCGGTGTTGCCGCGCTATGTGTTAACCGCTTCTAGCCAAACGGATGTTATGTACAGCTATGTGCAGCAGTTTACGGAGTATCTTTTTACTTTTGGCAGTTTTGAGATCCAAAAAATCGCCGTTATTTTCCTGGCTTTTGGCGGTATTTTAATTTTACTGCAGGTCTTTTTGCGGAGGAGGGTTTAGGTAAGATTGGTCTTTCTTGAAAACTTGACAAATCTTTAAAAGTCTCTACAATAGACATTCTTTATTATTAAATTTATAATATGCCACCAGATAAGCAGGGTCCCATAGATGATCCCTATATAACCAGTTTAGATTCAAAAGATGAAAAAGATGATACTGATCATCCTATGAAAGTTAGTCCTACGCTTGCTGATAGATTTTTTCGGAGAATGCATGGTTCCTCTAAAGTCTCTGCTACGGAACACCTTACTCCCGAGGACGCGGCAGCTTTGGCTGAACAAGTTCAAAAAGAAGCAAGAAGAGCTGTTACTTCGCCTGGGGTAAATGTTTCTAGGCAAGATAGGGTTGATGCCGGTTTACCAAGAAGTCCTGGAGAGATTTTAGACGGTTTGCAGGATCTTTCTTGGAAACAAGTTACTGCTATTGCAGCCTTAGTTGGAGCTTCTGTCGTTGGGGTTGTGGCTTTAGCTAGATCTTCTTCACACGATGCCGATTTTGATGCTACTCATTTTTCCAATGATCCTCCTTCAACAGCGCTAACAGCGGATCCAGCTCCACAGCAACCGGCTCCTCAGCCTCAATATCCGGCACAGGGCATGGGACAATCATGGGGTGGTGTGCCATCGATGCCAAAAGGTAACCCGCTTCCGTCTGCGACTCTTCCACCTGCACCGCAACCTTCGGTAACAGCAACGGCGATGCCTTCAAGCGGAGGTTTTAAAGGTCCAGACTTGAACCTTCCTCCTGCTGCACCAACCTCGGTGTCAACAACACCAACGCCGCAGCCTTCCACCACTACAACCTCTAAACCTGCGCCGCCATCTGGAGGTTTTCATGGACCGAAGTTAGATCTTGAGCCAGTTCCTGCTGCGCCGCAACCCGCTGCTTCAAGTACTCCTAAGCCAGCGACTACTACTGCCCCAGCACCAAAAGTTCCCTTTGAAGGTCCTCATCTGGATTTATAGATTGGATGAGATTATTATAGGCGCATCTTAGACTTATGTATGTCTCACCATCGTTATTTGGCTATCATCGGCATTGCGGGCGTTTTAAGCTGGATCGCTTGGATTGTGGTGATTAATAAATTGGATCCTTTTGCTTCTACAGGATTGGGTTTAGGCTTTTTTTATTTGAGTCTGTTTTTTGCTTTGGCCTGTAGTTTTACCGTATTGGGTTTTTATTTTAGGATGTGGCTCAATAAAAATGAGATTTATTATAGCCATATCAATATCGCTTTTCGCCAAGGGGTGCTTTTAACGCTTATTGCGCTAGGATGCTTAACGTTTCAATTATTAAGAGTATTAACCTGGTGGTCAGGGCTTTTGCTGATAGCGGCAGTAACTTTGATTGAGTTTTATTGTATGGCTCGGCAGAGGGAGTATTAAGTTTTTTTGCCACGCGGTTTTTATTTGACAGATAGTAATAAAAGTATTATCGTTGGCCACTAAAAAATTTTATTACTTTAAAGCTTTTTTATGTCTACCTCGTCTTTTAATGCGGGATCTTCAACACCTGATGTTGAAAAACCTGTTGTGTCCCCAGCTTCTGCAGTGAGCCGCTTTGCTTTGAGCGCCGCTTTAGCGACGCAACTTTTGGCAACTGCTGGATGTGCGCGCCCCGCTCATTATGGCTCTCAACCTGAGGATGGTGTGACGGTAGGGATTACTTCAAATTTAGATCCTAAAAAAGGTGAAATGCCTTCTCTTGCTGCTGCAAGCTTTCATACGGGTTCTGGTGTAGATGTTCCGACTCCTGTTAAAGCAATAAAATTGCGTCCTGGCGATACGGCTTATTGTGAGGGACCATACGGTCTAAAGTCGCCTACCGTAGTGATAAGTGATGCGCCTTTCCAAACCATTCAATGTGATTTTCGATTGGATCCAGGTCAAGATGCGAAAGTTGCGACACATATGCAAACCTATCGTCTAAAAGATCAACCAGAAGAGCCAGCTCCTAAGAAACCTGTGGTAGTTGCACCTGCCGCTTCTGCCAAATGTGTTGAGGAGTTTCAAGGTCCAGATTTGGGTTTAGATGGGGAAGATGAACTGCGATTACCTCCATTGGGTGCGGGCAAACCAAAAAAGTGTCCAGAACCATTCAGGGGGCCAGACTTAGATTTGGAAAAATAAGCTGAATATATAGAAAGAGAAATTCATCCCGCAAAAACCGAAGTGTGAGGAGGTTTAACAATGCCCGACGCGCGGAGCGCTGCTTTGGCGTGTAACGGCCGTAGCGAGCGCTCCGCGCGTGGCCTCCTACACCCCTACGCCCTCACTTGGGGGCGGGGGTCGCCGGCTCCAGTCCCAGCGCGGGGCCGGCGAATGCCGGCTTGGCCGCGGGGGCGGGAGGGGGGGCGGGGGGAGGCGCGACGGCCGCGGTGCCCGAGGGGGCGGCCGCGGTGGGGGCGGGCTTGGTGGTCGGGGCGGAGGCGAGTCGCACTGCGAGGATTGCTCCTTCGCAGTTCGGTCGCTGCGGCACCATCACCAGCCCATCCGCGGCGGCCGGTTGGGTTTCCTGCCCGGGACACTCCCAGGCCACGACGTACCCGGCCGGGATCCGGATCTGATCCGGGGTTGCCGGCTGAACCGGCTGCTCCGCGCAGCCCGCGATAGCCGCCAAAATTGCGAGACAAAAAAACGGGGTTGCCTTCACGGTTACCTCCTCTGAGCCTGTGATAGCTCAGGGGTTGTTGTGGGATGAATCAAGGATCAACGTCGAGCGAGGAGTCGCCCGGCAAGATCTGCGATTGACTCACACCACTAGACAATGCGATTATACATAAAATTCTAAATAAGTCAAGTAAGAATCCTTGGTTATTTAATGGAAAACTAAGAGAAACCGACGTAGCCAATGTCGAAACACTTTTGCGGCTTATTCAATCTGTACCGTCGAAAAAAGTGGCTGGCCAGAAAGACGGAAGTATTGTAAAAAAAACACGTCTGGAGTTGGAGCAAAAGACGGGCAAAAAAGTTGTGAGTGGGGAGAACTATTTGGGTGGCAGGGAGGAGATTAAGTTGCACTAACAGTGTTAGTGCTTTATACTGTTTATAGACATAAATTAACCAAATGATAAATATGACTACATTAACTATTCGTATTAAAGATGATTTAAAAAGTAAAGCTTCTCGTCAGGCGGAAAAGTTAGGCATTTCTCTTACTTTGATTGTTACAAGTGCTTTAAAAAACTTTGTAGAGTCACCTCGAGTTGTTATTGGAGAGCCTGAGATTCTTAAGGTTACTCCTGGGATTCAGGAAAAAATGAATAAAGTGGCTAATTTATTGTCTAAAACTGCTAGAAATTGAAGCTTATCATCACAAATTCAATTAATAAATTTGAATTTGAGCCTTTGAAAAAAGCTTTTAGTTTGGATGTAATCAAGATTGCAGCAAGAAAATCGTTACATGGATTAGGCGATAGTATTAAAAATTCTTTCAAAATTCCTGCTACCTCATTGAGTAAAATCTATTTAACGAGTTCTGCTGGTGCTGGAAGAGCTGTATTTTTATTGCAAATAGACAAGGAGAAATCTGTTTTAGTAATTATACGTACAAAAAAAGATAAGCAAATTGGAACAAATATGACGATTAAAAATCCTAAATTTCAGAAGGTTTTGGATAAAAACCTCAATTTAATTATTAGAGATATTGAGCAGGGTAGATATTCTGAATATGATGTTTAGACCAGAATAGGTAAGATCAAGGATCTTCCCGGGCAGAGGTTTTAGTTTATCTGATGGCAGGATAAAAAGTGTTAGGTTGGCTTTTTGAAATTTTTAAATTTGCCAAAATAAAAGGCGCTTTCAAGCCATATAAAATTACAGCAAAACGCCGCCCTCAAGATTCTGAGTGGCGGCGTCTCTGCTTCGCTAGGTCGCCGGCTTCTTAGGCCGGGCGAAGGACCGCCGCTCGCGCGCTGCGGCGGTCCTGACCCAAGCGAACGTGACGCGGCCTACTTCGAGGGGGGGGCGCAGCCCCCGTCGTCGCAGAGCTCCGGCGACTCGAGCTTCGTCGCGACGCGCCGGTTGAACCGGGCGTGCTTCTCGCTCTCGTCTCCGAGTCGCTGAATCTCCGGAGTCAACACCGTGTCGTGGTACTCCTGGAGCTTCTGCCACCGCTTCTCGTCACCGTCCTGGCGGGCGGTGAGCGCGGTCACCTGCGGGGCGAGGGTGTCGCCGTTGGCCTTGCGGACGGCGGCGACACTGCCCTTCACCGCCTTGAGCTCGTCCTTGACGGCCGAGATCTGCGTGTCGGTGTACCCGTTCGCGCTCCTGACGGCGGCATCGCGTGCTGCGTCGGCCTTGGTCGTCGCGTCGCGCTTGGCCTCGGCCTCGGCGTCGGTGAGCTTCTTCTTGAGGTCGATGAACTCGTTCGCGGCGGTTGCGTCGTTGGTGTCCCACTGGTGCGCCTTCGCACCGAACTGGTCCTGACGAGCATCGGCAACGACGTAGAGCCAAAGGAACCCCACCACGACCATCGCCCCGAGGGCGAGGAGTGCGACGAGGAACTTGTTCTCGCTGTTCGTCGTGACGACGGGCGGGGTGACGATGGTCGGCCGCCGGTGCGACTCGGGCTCCTGGTCGCGGGGGGTCGCGGGGGGGCGAGCGGGCACACGACGGGCGACGATGCGCTCGATGCGTGCTTCTTCTTGCCTCTCCTGATCCTCGCGGTCCAGACGCTCGATGCGCTCTTCCGGGCTTTCATTCCTTCGAACGTTCATGGTCAATTCTCCTTGTTCGTGTCGGGTCAGTGCATGTGAGGGTTCCCCGGAAATCGGGTTGCCCTCGCGAGTGAGTCTGAGTTCCGCTGTAAAAGCCGGAATGTCCTCTTGCGCGGTCTTCCAGGGTTAGCTGGTAGAACACGCAGGACACGAGCTTACTTTCTATTGGTGGCGCTGCTGGGCGCTTTTTAGAAAATAACTTCGTGTCCTGCGTGTGTAGAAGTGGTTAAATAGGTTTGCGTTGTTTGTTGGGTCAAATTGTTAGCGAAGCAGAGAAA